>JBFYLN010000028.1:0-3520 GCA_041305425.1 Microcaldota archaeon
CAATTGATTCTTGGTATTGACCGGGATAATGCGTCAATGGCAAAAGGATTCTATGAGCGGAACGAAGCGGTTCTTCGGGCTCTTAAGCAGGTTATAACGACTTGCAAGAAGTATGGTGTGACATCTTCACTATGCGGACAGGCTCCGAGTGTTTTTCCTGAGTTTGCTGAGAAGCTTGTTGAGTTCGGAACAACTTCGATGTCAGTGAATCCCGATGCGGTCATGCGGACTAGAAGGATTGTCGCGAGTGCAGAGCAGAAAATCATGCTCGAGAGGCTTGCGAAACTGACAGCTTCAATCGATGAGAAATCGAAATCACTTAGGCCTGAGGATGAATGAGGGGAAGCCGTTCTTCTTATATTTCTTTCCTATTTCTTTCTACTATATTTAAATACTCCTTATAACAAAAATAATATTGTGAAAAAGGATAAATCGGATCAGGTGCATAATCAACTTCAAGAGCAACATCATGCTCCCCTACACAAGCATTACGAGGAACCTATAGGCAGCCACAGCGGATTACACCATCCACATATCGATAAGAAAAGGCAGAATTTCCGCCTGCTCGAAGCAGCGGAAAACGGGGACCTTGAGCTTGCCAAATCACTCCTGAAAGATGGTGCAGACATAAATGCAAAAGACGGGAGCGGT
This sequence comes from Microcaldota archaeon, assembly GCA_041305425.1. Taxonomy (GTDB): domain Archaea; phylum Micrarchaeota; class Micrarchaeia; order Anstonellales; family Bilamarchaeaceae; genus CAILMQ01. The sequence continues at coordinate 652 of JBFYLN010000028.1, forward strand.
TGGACCCCGATCATGCGAGCGATCGCAGCGAACCATGATAAGATGGTTGAATTGCTTATTGAAAAAGGCGCTGATGTCAATGCAACGAGTTTCGGATGGACACCGATGACCCTTGCAGAGTTCGAAGAACGGCATCATAATTATTCAAACAATATTGTAAAACTACTTAAGATGCATGGTGCTAGATAAAGGGTTAGTTATGCGAATACTCTTACAATTTCCTGAAGGATTAAAACAAAAAGCAATAGAACACGCGAAGCGCTACGAGAAAGAAGGCCACGAAGTTTTCCTTTCCGCATCTGCATGTTATGGCGCATGCGACCTTGCATTAGATGAAGCAAAAGCAATCAATGCAGATAAAATCATCCATTTCGGGCACGCTCCTTTTATTCGGAAAAATTTGGATGTCGAAGTCGAATACATCGAATTCCGACTCGATGCGGATCTTGTAAAGTTCGAAGAAGCTATCAAATCAGTAAAAGAAAAAACGATTGTCCTTGCAACAACCGTCCAGCATATCCATCAGCTCGAACAAATGAAACTTATCCTCGAACGTTCTGGTAAAAAAGTCTTGATCGGAAAAGGCGCGCTCGCGGCATATCCCGGACAGGTGCTAGGTTGTGATAGCTCTGCAGTGACAAATGTCGCAAAAGAAGCGGACGCGATAATTTTTGTAGGTGATGGGAATTTCCACGCACTCGCAATAGATGGAGAAATCAAAAAACCCGTCTTCGTCATACAACCAAAAACCGGAAACATGCGGCAAATCAACGACGAGATCGAACGCTTGCGGAAACGGAGACGGGGCGCGATAATCGCAGCAGTGGATGCAAAGAATTTCGGTATCATTCTTAGCACAAAACCTGGCCAGCTTCACCTTGCTTTGGCGCAGAAAATGAAGGCAGACCTAGAAAAAAACAATAAACAGGCTGAAATCCTCGTCGGAAACGAAATCTCTCCATTAGCTTTAAATAATTTTATGTCGTTTGATTGCTATATTATCAGCGCATGTCCGAGAATTGCAGATGATTCGGAGATGTTTGGAAAGCCGACGCTCAATGCAGGCATGTTCGCTGAACTCATGAGAATAATGAAAGGCATGAAGGCGTGAACCAAAATGGATACGATAACTGAAACAAAACTTAATCTTTCTCTGGTGAGAAAAGGGAAAGTCCGCGACACTTATCAACTTGACAACAATCTTCTTATGGTTGCAACCGACCGCCTGAGTGCATTTGATGTTGTATTCAATGAAGGAATACCATACAAGGGCGGAGTTCTGAATTCACTTTCAATTTTCTGGTTCAGGCAAACTGCTGAAATAATTAAAAATCATTTTATAACCAATGCGATTCCGGCGACGTTTCCATCGTTTTTGGAAAAACGGAGCATGATCATCCTGAACGCAGAACCAATTCCATTAGAATGCGTTGTGCGTGGCTATATCACCGGTTCAGCATGGAAAGAGTATTCAAAGAGCGGTACGGTTTGTGGCATAAAGCTTCCTGAAGGCTTGAAGAATGGAAGCGAGCTTGCACATCCGATATTCACCCCTTCGACAAAAGCAGTTTCCGGCCATGATGAGAATATCACAGAAGAGAAGGCAAAAGAGATTGTCGGAGAGATAGCTTACGAATTTTTGAAACGAAAAAGCATCGAGCTTTACAATTTCGGGAAGTCACATGCCAAGAAATGCGGCTTGGTCCTTGCTGACACGAAAATGGAATTCGGCTATTATACTGATTCAGCCGGACATAAACAAATTATTCTTATCGATGAGCTTCTTACCCCTGATTCCAGCAGGTACTGGCTCAAGGATGAATATGAAAAGGGGAACCTTGTTTCCCTGGACAAACAATACGTCCGTGATTTCCTTGAGAAATCAAAATGGAACAAAGAGCCGCCTCCGCCTGCCTTGCCTGCGGATGTTGTTGAGAACACGAGCAAGCTTTATCTGCAAGTTTACAAGATGCTCACAGGAAAAGATCTTCTGAGCAATGGGATTACGCCGAATGCGCAGATATGATTTTTTCTTTAGATGAACGCCGTCGAAGAGATGTCGCCGGCAACAGGCGACATATCTCCGCGATACGCGGAGAAGACCCCACCGCACGCTCATCTTCTGCGGAAAATGTGCGCACGTCGCCTCAAAGGCGACGAGCGTGCAGTGTGGTACTTTGAAAACGTCCAACAATTGGAAGTATTCGATTTGTGGACCATTAGTCGTTGCGACGACTAATTGGTCGAACCGTTTTCAAATCCTCGAAAAAGTCCTCGTTTTCGAAGTCCCTCATTCGACAAGCGTTTTCGGCGAACCGAAAACGATGTCCCAAACTCGAAGCGTCGAGTTTGCGACGGCGAATTCCCAAATTGGGACCGTTGCACGCTCATTTCGTCAAGCGAAATGTGCGCACGTTTCCGTCAAACGGAAACGAGCGAGCAACATGGTACTAACCCCAATTTGGGAATAGAATATTTGTAGGGTGGGCGACCACAACTAAAATATGGTCATCTCTTTTTGGTTTTTTTCTTAAGCTCTTCAAATTGAATTTTTATCTCAGTAACTAAGAACTGGACGAATGGCCCATGTTTCTCAAAATGCCCTTTTTCCTGGGTTTCAAAATATTCATCCCTCTTAGAAAAAGGAATGTCTGTGAAGGGAAAGCCGTTTAGCTGCAGGATATAATTCATAAGAAGGCGTGCCATCCTTCCATTACCGTCCGCAAAAGGATGTATAGTGACCAATCTGGCATGAAATACTGCTGCTAATTCCACTGGATGTATCTGATTCTTATTTTCATTATACCACGTCAATAGTTCAGACATAAGCCCAGGCACATTTTTCCATAGTGGAAAGTCGTATTTCGAG
>JBFYLN010000029.1:0-2601 GCA_041305425.1 Microcaldota archaeon
GGCTTCTTTCTGATACCCCATCCATAAAAATAACAGTATGTGCAAGTGGGCCATTATCGCTGCATATTCATCTATGTTCCACTCCGCACGTGCCTTGTTGTTTAAGGATGGGGTATCAGAAAGAAGCCATTATTGTATGGCCATATACGTTAAAGAGAAGTATACTGGGCTCATCGAATCGAAATATCTAAATGAGCTGAATGTTCTTAGGGAACAAAGACATATGCTTTTTTATGGCGACGAAGATCTTAATGTAAAAGAAACTGAAGAAGAGGAAGCGGATAGCGCGGTAAAATTAGCGATAGGATTTTTAGAATCCGTTAAGAAAATAATTGAAAAGTGAGGTCATTCTCATGGACGTTGATAAAAAAGAGCTTAGGAAGGAGTTCGCAAAAGACTGGGAGAAACATTACAAGGTGAAAGTCCTCACAGACAAAGGATTCGAGCGCAGAAAATGCAAATCCTGCAATCGAGTTTTCTGGAGCATCGAAGAGCGCGAGCAGTGCGGGGATTCCTCATGCATCGGATACCAGTTCATTGGCACAACACCTGTCAAGAAAAAGCTCGACTATATCGAAACGTGGAAAGCAATCGAGAAATACTTTATAAAAAGCGGGCACGGATATGTCAAGCCGTTCCCGACTGTAGCAAGGTGGCGTGACGACCTCTATTTCACAATCGCATCTATCAATGATTTCCAGCCGTATGTCGTTAATGGTGAGCTCGACCCGCCACACAACCCGCTCATTGTGCCGCAGCCATGCATACGATTCCCGGACATTTCGAATGTCGGAGTCACAGGCAGGCATTACACAAATTTCGTAATGATCGGCCAGCATGCATTCAACACAAAGAAAAGCGGTTTATTCTATTGGAAAGACGAAGCTCTCGGACACGATTTGGAGTATTTGAAAGCGCTAGGGATTCCAGAAAAGGAAGTAGTTCTCCAGGAAGATGTCTGGGCAGGTGGAGGAAATTACGGTCCGTGTATTGAATATTTTGTACGGGGACTCGAACTCGGGAACTGTGTTTTCATGCAATACGAAGTCACTCCTACTGGAACCCGTGAATTGAACACAAAAGTCATTGATATGGGCGCGGGATTAGAGCGCTTATCTTGGATCACATCTGGAGACCTAACCAGCTACGAATCTGTTTTCGGCCCTGTCATTAAAGACATGAAAAAACAAGCAGGTGTAAGTATTCCAAAAGACTTGTTCGAGCGCTACGCGAAACTCGCAGGTTCGCTTGACGAGGATGAAGTTGCTGACCTTGAAAAAGAAAAAGAGCGTGTCGCAGCAATGCTTGGAATCAGCAGCAAGGAGCTTTTCGAAACTCTCCTTCCTCTCCAGGCACTCTACGCTTCAGCAGACCATCTGAAAACTCTACTGTTCGCGATCACTGATGGAATGCTCCCATCGAATGCAGGTGGAGGCTACAATCTCCGTATGATCTTACGACGTACGTTTGGCTTCAGCCAACAATTTGGTTATGAGCTCGATTATGCGAAAGTCCTCGAAGGCCATGTCAAACATCTGAATTATATTTTCCCGCATCTTGAATCCGGGCTCTTGACTTCAATCGATGTGATCGAAGAAGAGCGCAAGCGTTATCTTGCAACAAAAGAAAAAGCGCGAACTGTCGTTTCCTCGATAATCTCAAAAGCGAAAAATTCGCATGGGTCAGGAAAAGATAAAATCGGATCAAAGGAAGGGCATATTACAAAGGAAGATCTGATGGTCTTATACAAAAGCAATGGCATTCCTCCTGAATACGTTTCCGAGATCGCAAAAGAAAACGATGTCCCAATCGAGATCCCGGGCAATTTCTACTCTCTTATTCGTGGTGGGGAAGGAGAAGAAACCGCGAGAAAGGATGTTGATGGCAAGAAAATACTTGCCCATAGCGTTGTCGGAATGCCCCGAACGCTCGAGCGGTATTATGGAACCGAAGCGAGCTTTTCCGCAAAAATTCAGGCGATAGTTTCGAACAAGTTCATTGTTCTCGATACGACTGCATTCTATCCTGAAGGCGGTGGACAGGTTGCAGACATTGGTTATATCGAAATCGGAAGCAGCAAATTCCCGGTCTCGTTTGTAACTAAGGAAGCAGGCGTAGTTCTTCATGAAGTAACTGGTGACACATCGAAATTGAAAGTGGGCACGGCAGTAAAAGGTTTTGTTGATCTTGCAAGAAGGAAAGCGATCGCCCGCCACCACGCGTGCGCTCATCTTGTGAATGCAGCATGCAGGGAAGTTTTAGGCCCACACATCTGGCAGGGCGGTTCGTACAAAGATGAATTCAAGGCGCATCTTGATGTTACCCACTACAGGAAGATCACACCGGAAGAGCAGAAACAGATCGAGCTGAAAGTCAATGAATACATTATGCGCAACATGCCGATCCTTGTTGAAGTGCTTCCGCGTAATGTTGCAGAAACTAAATACGGATTCAGGCTTTATCAGGGTGGAGCGGTTCCAGGAAAAGAATTGCGTGTCATTTCCATGGGTGATGTTGACACCGAAGCGTGCGGCGGCACCCATCAGATGTTGAAGACAACTGGCGAGATCGGCGCTTTTAAGATTGTCAAGCGCGAAGGAA
>JBFYLN010000030.1:0-7793 GCA_041305425.1 Microcaldota archaeon
AATCCGGAATGGGCATGGTGATCTTCGGTGCGATGTCAGTTGTCGCGCTATCTTTGAATTCGATCGAGATGGCGATAATATTCATTTCCATGTTTTTCGCCCTCGCTGCGTTTTATTTTTTCAATCAATATCCGGCAAAAGTATTTCCAGGCGATGTGGGAAATCTCACGATCGGTGCAACGCTTGCAGCAGGAGTGATAATTGGAAATCTGGAAAGCGCTGGCGCGATATTGATGGTTCCGTACGTTATAGATTTCTTCATCAAGGCATACAATCGTTTTCCTTCCAGCCAATGGTGGGGCGAATGGAAGGATGGAAAACTCTATCCTGTTGAAAATAAAGTGCGTGGATTCTGCCAATTGGTGATGAAACAGTTCAATGGAATAAGCGAGCAGAACCTTGTCCTCTTTTTCATCATGTTCGAGGCGATATTCGCAATAATCGTCCTTTCTTTGCATCTAAGGCTTTAGATCCTGTGCAAGTTTGACAATACTGATTATCTCATTCATTTTTTCATAATCGCTAATCCGCCCGATATCAAACCAAACATCGTTGAATATATATGGCACGATCCTTTCCTTTTGTTCAATAAGGCGCGGGAATACGTTTTTCGCAAAATCCTCTAGCGGATTTATGAAATCAAAAACCTTCGGCTCAAAAACATATATCGCGACATTGAAATTATGCTCGAGCAGAGGCTTTTCCTTAAATCCCATGACCGCGCCTTGCGCAATTTCCGCAACACCGAATTCTAGCGGGAGCTTGCTTTTCAGGAGCGCGATTGTTGCGATTGTTTTCTCTTTTTTATGGAGTTCGATCATCTTCTTCATGTTGATATTCGTAAGGTGGTCGCCCATAACTACCGCGAAAGTCTCGTTAATCTTGCTTTTGAAAGGATATATTGAGCCTGCGGTATTCAATGCTTTCTCTTCAACTGCGTATTCAATCTTAACTCCAAATTCTTTCCCATCCTTAAAGTAGTCCATTATCTGTTCGTGCTTGTATCCGACAGTCAGGATGAGGTCTTTGAGCCCGTTGCGCTTCAAGTTCTCTATAACATACCAAAGTATCGGCTTTCCCCCAACAAGCATCATCGGCTTTGGTGTGCTGTAAGTATATGGCTTAAGTCTTGTCCCTTCCCCGCCGCATAAAACGAATGTCTTCATGATTTCACCTTTAATCGATCAACTTATCTTTTTACACCTTTTCTTTTATCTTCTTTTCACTTTAATAAATATCCTATTATTGCCCCGACAATCGAACAAATGAAATTCGTCGTCCCCTTTGTTCCGATCCCCCGTTCTTCCAGCACACCGAAAGCGCTATCAACAATCGATCCAAGCAGGCCTGCAAATCCGATAAGCAGGGCCAAGGTCGCATCGATGCCAAAAACATATATCGCACAGAATCCGATCGCTACTGCACCTGCAAGCGATGCAACAGTACCCATTACTGTGACTGCCCCGCTTACTCCTGGTTTAGCAGGCTTTAAATCCGCAAGGTTGATCGGCTTTCCGCCAAGTACACCTATTTCAGAAGCGAATTTATCTGCCATTACTGCTGCAATGCAAGTGATATACGGAAGTGGGCCAAGCGTACTGCTAAAAAATGCCAGTATCGTTGGCAAAAGCCCGTTTGAAAGGACATTTTCCCAGCCGCGTTCATGTTCGTAGAGGCCCATTTCGCGCTTAATCTCATTTTCGAATCCTGTTACTACAAGCGCGAGGGCGAAAAAAATCAACATAAGCAAAAGGAAATTTAATCCGCCGTAAAAAAAGATTATGCTTCCCATGAGGACTGCAAGAATCACTCCCCCTTTATCGAGCGGTCTTGCCAAAATCTCACATCCAATAAAACAGTTATCAATCAAAAAATATTAAAAGAAAAAGAAAAAAACGTTCGCTTTAATTTTATTTTGTCAGAATAATCTCTATCGATGACACTTTCGTCAATGATCCATCTTCTGATGTCAATTCTTCTGTAGAGATTCCAATGTTTTTCAATGATGCGCTTGGCATGAATCTGTGGCGTACGATCTCTGCAACGTCAACAGCACGGGAAATCATTTTACCTCTTGCTTTTACTGAGACTTCGTTAGCCCCATTGTTGAATTGCGTTACGACTGCCAGAACATATCCCATCGCGCTTTTCTTTCCGATATATACGATATTCTCGATCTTATCGATTTTATCAACGGATTCCATTGTTTCACCTCAGATATTTTGGATTTTCACTGGTATAAGCTTTCAAGACGAAAGCATACTCTTAAGCGATGAGAAGCAATATAAATCTTTCTGCAGTCTTTTTACGTTCTGCACTAAATTTTGCAAAAAAAGGAATTTTATGAACCAATAAATGAATATAAGCCTTTATGGTCATTATTAAGAAAAGAGAATGAATATTATGCCCACACGTATAGCTGTCTTAGACCGGAATGTCTGCATCAAGGAAAAATGTGGATACCAATGCGTTAAAGTATGCCCTCCTAACCGGATGGGTGAAGAATGCATCATTGTGGAAAAGGAATCCAATTTCCCGATTGTCTCTGAAGCGCTTTGCATCGGATGCGGCCTTTGCGTGAAAAAATGTCCAGTGAATTGCATCACGATCATCAACCTTTCCGGGGAGCTGGAAAATCCCATCTATCAATATGGCACAAACTCTTTCCGTTTATACGGGCTTCCGCTTCCAAAAGAAAGCGGTGCGGTTTCTCTGGTCGGGAAAAACGGAATTGGAAAAACCACGTCGATCAAGCTTCTTTGTAAACAGACTAAGCCCAATTTCGGACACTTTGATTCTGAGTTAACCGATGCGCAGATAATGGCAAAGCTGCCAATTGAAACACGGCGCTATTTCGAGCTGGCGAGCACGAATATGAAAATCAGCTCAAAGCCGCAATATATCGATCGTGTTCGTGATATGTTTAAAGGAACAGTTGAAGAATTGCTTGCAACCTCTGGCGCTGGCAGTAGTACGATCTCCAACGCAGTCACGGATTTTGCACTTTCAGATATCCTTTCGCGAAACATAAGCCAATTGAGTGGCGGCGAGCTTCAGAAAGCCGCGATTGCGACCGCATATCTCAAGGATGCGGATGTGTATTATTTCGATGAAGTCACAAATTATCTCGATATCGAAGAGCGCTTGCGTATGGCAGTGCTATTGAAAGAATTGGCAGAACGGAAATCCGTCCTTATCGCCGAGCACGATCTTACTATTCTCGATTACGTCAGCTCATACGTCTATCTTGTTTATGGTGAAGAAAATGCATACGGAGTTGTTTCCCATATCAAAAACGCGAGGGTTGGCATCAATGAGTATTTGAATGGATTCCTAAAAGAGGAGAATGTCCGATTCCGTGACCATGAGATTGCGTTCTCAAAACATAGCGAGTCTGAGATTAAAGCATTGAATCTGATGCAGTACGAGCCGCTATCCAAATCATTTGAAGGTGGCGGTGGATTTAATTTTAGTTCTGATGCCGGGGCAATAAAGAAAGGGGAAATCCTTGGCCTGGTGGGAAAGAACGCGCTTGGAAAATCGCTTTTTGTCAAAATGCTTGCAGGAGTGGAAAAACCGGATTCTGGTTCCTCACTTTCGCTTAAGGTTTCTTATAAACCCCAATACATTAGTGCAGAAGATGTCCAGGTGCAGGAAATGTTTTCTTCCAGGAAGATTGATGGGAAGACATTTGAAGACGCAAGGCGTAAATTGAATCTCATTCCACTGATGGAAAAGAAATTGACTGAACTCTCTGGTGGTGAATTGCAGCGGGTCGCATGCACGCTTGCACTTTGCCAGGAAGCGGATATTTATCTGTTTGATGAGCCGAGCGCATTCCTTGATATTGAACAACGGTTTGAGTTTGCAAAACTCCTCCGAAGCGTGATCAGTGAATCGGAAAAGGCTGCATTTGTCGTTGACCATGACATTGTTTTCATTGATGCGATCGCAAACCGGCTGATTGTTTTTGATGGAAAAAGTTCGATTAATGGACATGCATCTGCCCCTCTTAACAAGCGCGATGGGATGAACGGCTTCCTGAAAGTCGCGAATGTCACGATGCGCAGGGACAAGGATACTCATCGTCCTCGTATCAACAAACCTGATAGCCAGTTGGACAGCGAGCAGAAAGCGGTCGGGGAATATTTCTATCGCCAAGTCGGCTAGGTTATCTTAAGACTTAGATCCGGGTGTTTCATAAGACTCGACTTGGCGAGAATTTTCCCGATTGTTCCTTTGGAACAATGGGCCCATTTCCCAATTGTTTCTACGAAACAATGGGCACCGTGTTCGGATGTCGTGAACGTAGAAACGTTCACGAGCATGCTCAAGGTCGAATCGTCGACCTTGACATCGCCGAACACGTATGTTGGCTTTTTTTTTGCCAAAAATCGGGTCGAAGGGCAATCCCTTTCGAAAAATATGATTATTAGGGGAAGTGACGACTACGAATATGTAAGTCAATTCTATTTCTCCTGCAGCCACTCATACGCGCAATACGCTGCCAATACCGCTTCCCCAGCCCCGACAATCGCCTGCTTGAACAATGTGTCGCAGACATCACCGCATGCAAATACTCCGTTAACGTTTGTTTCCGCATGCCGGTTGATTATTATCTCTTTTTTGTCATTTAATTTGACTCCGATTTGATGTGCAAGCTCTGAATTCGGGATGCGACCGATCTCGACAAAAACGCCGTCGATCTTGAATTCCTTAGAGCTTTTGTGTGGCTTATCAAAAACAAGCTTCTCGAGCTTTGCCTTTCCAACCAATTCAACAACATTGGTATGGCAAATTATCTCAATCTTCGGATTGCTTTTCAATCTTTCGAGGTTTATCGGCTCTGCCCTTACTTCTTTTCCCCGATAAATCACATATACTTTCTTTGCCCACTGTGTGAGCAGCAGCGCTTCTTTAACTGCGGAGTCGCTCCCGCCTATCACAGCAATTTCCTTGTCCTTATAGAAAAACCCATCGCAAAGCGCACAAGAATGGACTCCTTTTCCTTCAAGCTCCTTTTCTCCGGGAATATTAAGTTTGCGCATAGTTGTTCCGGTTGCAATAATAAGCGCACGCGATTCGTATTTTTTCCCTTCTGCGTCCTCAATCAAAAATCCTTCTTTGGATTTTTCCGCTTTCACTGCCTTCGCATCCACGATCTCCGGTCCGTACTCTTTCGCATGCTCCTCGATATTCGATGCAAGGTCCATGCCATTTATGCTTTTTATTCCTGGCCAGTTCGTGACATGGTTTGTAAGGATTATTGTACCGCCCCGGTTCTCTGCGATGACAAGCGTCTTTAGTTTTAGCCTGCCTGTGTACATCGCAGCAGAGAAACCTGCAACTCCCCCACCGATAATTGTAACATCGTAAATGTCTGTCATTGTTAATCACTGGCCCTTATCCCTAATTGATGATTTTCAAAACCCGAGCGCTTTTTTGATCGCAGGCATATTGAACCCGATGATCACTTCATCGCCAATAACAATCACCGGAATTCCTGTTTGCCCGGATTTTTCAACCACTTCTTTTGCGAAATCAGGATTCTTGGAAACATCGCGGACTTCGAATTTCATCTTCAGTTCTTCGAAGAAGTGAATCGCCTTGTGGCACCACGGGCACCATTCTGCTGAATAGACGATTATCTTCTTTTCTGTTTTAGCTTCAACTTTTTCCACTGTTTTTTCAACTGGTTTGGTTTCAGCTTTTTCTTCAATCTTTATTTCTGCCTTTTTCGATTCTTTCTTTTCTCCCATATGAAAAACCTCAAATCTATTTGAGCACCTAAGTTTTAAAAGCTGCCAGAAGAATCAGAAGAATTAAAAGCTTCAGCTCATTTGTTCAAGTGTGATAAAAATGGAAAAGGCAAAAAAGATCTGGATGAACGGGAAGCTCGTTGATTGGGATAAGGCGAATGTGCATATCCTCACCCACGCGCTCCATTATGGGACAGCGATATTCGAAGGCATCCGTTGTTACGATACAAAAAAAGGCCCGGCAGTGTTCCGTTTGAATGACCATATAAAACGCTTGAAGAACGGGACAAAGTCCTACCAGTTCGAGTTGAATTATTCGGTTGACGAGATAGCAGAGACGGTAAAGAAGCTGATCAAAGTAAACCGGTTAAAATCATGCTACATCCGCCCCATATGTTACATTGGAAATAATTCTATCGGATTGGATATCACCCACGCTCCATACGAATTCGCGATAATCGCTTTGCCATTCGGACGCTATTTTGGTGACAAGGCGGAAAAAGGCATCAATTGCTCAGTTTCAAGCTGGAGGCGGATAAAATCCACTATCCTTTCCCCTCATGTAAAAGCGAGCGCAAATTACCTGAATTCCGTTCTCGCTAAACGGGAAGCATTGCAGGAAGGATTTGATGAGGCGATTATGCTTTCAGACGACGGCCATGTTTCAGAAGGGAGCGGTGAGAACCTATTTGTAGTGAAAGATGGTGTGCTTTTAACCCCGCCATTGCATGACGCGGTCCTTGCAGGAATAACGCGCGATTCGATAATCGTTCTTGCAAAAGAATCAGGGATAGAAGTTCAGGAGCGCTCGCTTTTGCGGGACGAATTGTATACTGCAGACGAGGTGTTTTTGACCGGCACAGCGGCAGAAATCACGCCGGTTAATCAAGTTGACCACCGCGAGATAACAAATGGCCCAGGGCCAATGACAAAAAAGCTCAAAAGCGAATTCTTCAATATTGTAACTGGAAAAGACGAGCGCTTCTCAAATTGGTTGGATTACGTCGGAAAATAATCCCCTTTTTTTCTTTTGCATTAGCTACCATACAATCATTGATTTTTGGTCAAATGCTGCAATTCCTATAGCCAATTTATATATGCCTGGATTCAGCGTATGCTATCATGTCTTCACGTACAAAATCATCGGGAGGGTTGTATATGAACGAAATGATGAAAGAATGCCAGAAGGCAGTCTTTTGGGAAGTATATTGGAAAACTCGCACGCTAAATTACAATGAGAACGGAGACCTGGTGCAAGGGTCCGCGCGCTGGTTTTTGGAAACCGACTGCGAATGGGAAACAGGATAATTTGAACTTTTCGCTTGGGGTCGCCTTTTTATTTCTTTTTCTTTCTAAACTCTTTTAAGTGATGTAAATGGCAAATCCGGTAGTTGTTTTTGAAACAGATAAAGGAAAATTCAAGGCAGTTATTTTCGAGAAAGAAGCGCCGATCACGGCAGGCAATTTCCTTGAATTGGTAAAGTCTAAATTTTATGACGGGCTCAAGTTCCATAGGCATGAGCCTGGTTTTGTCATCCAAGGAGGAGACCCGAAAGGCGATGGCACTGGCGGGTCAAAAAAGAAGATTAAGCTCGAAATTGTTCCGAATTTGAAGCATGATATGGGCGCACTCAGCATGGCAAGAACAAATGACCCTGATAGCGCGACAAGCCAGTTTTTTGTGGTGGTGGGAGAAGCGCACTTCTTGGATGGAAAGTATGCGGTATTTGGGCAATTGTCTGACGGAGCTGAAGTTGCCATGAAAATCCGGAAAGGGGACAAGATGATCAAGGTTTATGTCGAGGGCGCATAAATAGTGCCATGACGACTGCGACCAATATAAAGAGATAGATCGGATATCCGGCTATCTCGAAATTCCATTTTTCTATTGCAAACAAATTGACTGTATAGGCTACGAAAAATATCGCCCATGCGGTTTTATTATCTTTTTCAGGCTCATAAAATGTTTTCATAATTGTCGGCAAAGCTCCACTTGCATCGATTAGGATATTTATTCCAAGTGCGATCAGGGGG
>JBFYLN010000031.1:0-2919 GCA_041305425.1 Microcaldota archaeon
AATGGACTTCTACACAATCGAACCGTGCGTGACATCGAATGCATTTGAGATCAAATTCAAGACCGCGGTAAAGATAGATATGAAGAAAGCAGCGATTGCACTCAAAGAGAGTGGCGAAATACTTGCCACAACTCCCATCGTCATCGTGCTCAAGGCAAGCGATTTCAACGCGAGCGTCTATGCGTCCGGGAAAATCCTGATGAAGAATGTTGATATTAGCCAGGCGCAAGAGCTTGGGAAGAAGATAACTTCGGAACTTGAAAAAGGAGGCGCGTTTATCCAATGAAAGACAAGCTGACAAGCAGGATAGATTTCCATAATCATACGAAATATTCTCGAGACAGTATGACTGACCTAAAGGCATTTGTGCAAAAGTCGAAAAAGCTTGGAGTGATCCCAGCAATAACTGACCATGATTCAATCGATGCGCATAAGGATATGCGAGCGCTTGGCGCATCATTCATTCCCGGTGAAGAGATCGGGACGGATAAGGGTGACCTTATCGGACTTTATCTAAACGAACTTATTCCGAAAAAAACACCATTTCTCGAAGCGATCGATCGGATCCATTCACAAGGCGGGCTTGCGTACCTTCCACATATGTTTGATAAGACAAGGAGCGGCATCGCGATTCCCGAATTGGCAAAGAAAGCGGACATAATCGAAATATTCAATGCCCGATCGGTTATGAAAGAATTCAATACCAAAGCGGAAGCGTTTGCCAAAGCGAATGGGATTCCAGGAGGAGCGGGTTCTGATTCGCATTTCCTTTCTGAGTTCGGGACTACTTATACGGAATTGCCTGAGTTCGACATCAACGATCCGAAAGAATTGTTAAAAGCGCTCAAGAGCAAAAGCGCGAAAATCGTCGGTAAGCCCGCGCCTCTTTATGTGAAAGGGACGACAACGGTTGTGAAGTTCTGGAAGAAGATCAGGAAGAGGTTTTGATTCATGTTATCATATATGAATACCAACAATTCCCTTCGATTAAATACTAAGTTTCTAAAGAAATTGAGAAATTCAGAATCAGAAAAAGCATACACTTTCAAGACTATTGAAGACATGGAAAAGCATCTGGATGAAATGGAGTGATTCGCTCAACCCAGTTTCATCTGCCCTCCTTTTGTTTCCAATTTCTTCAGCACATCCTCCGCCGTTTCCACTTCAACCGCACCAAACTCCTTTATCGCCTGCGTTATTCCTTCATTCGGCAAAATCTTGAGCAAAAGTTTTGGAACAAAGACCGGTACCCTTTGTTCATGCGCGATCTTTGCCTGAATCATGGAACCGCCTCGCGCATGGCTTGCGACCAGGACAACTGCATCCGAAATTCCTGAAGTGATCCTGTTCCTCTGCACGAATGCGACCTGCGAACCAGGGAAGTTCGGGAGATGTTCGCTGATCAATAATCCTTCCTTTCTTATCCGCTCGAATAACTCCTTGTTCTCAGGAGGATAATAATTCAATAATCCTGTCCCGAATACGCAGATGGTTTTCTCTCCTGCTTCAAATGCTGTTTTGTGTGCTGTTGCATCAATGCCTTTTGCGCCTCCGCTCACTATAACAAAACCTTTTTTTGAGATTTCAAATGTAGAGTCATGCGCCCATTTTATTGCAGATGGTTCCGGGTCTCGTGTCCCGACTATCGCAATCTTCTTCTTCTCAAGAAGGGAAGCATCTCCGGCAAGAAACAGCGTCTTTGGCGGGTAGGGCATGAATTTCAGTTTTTTCGGGTAATCCGGATCGAATATCGGCATGATCCGGAATTTGTTTTCCTGGCATTGGCTTATGATTCTTAAGTAGGAGTCCGAAGAAGCGGATTTCAGTTTGTTCCATTCCTCCAGCATCGATTCATTGAATATGCGAGACCCGAGAAGTTCGTTGTCTTTTGCATTAAATATTTTTTCTATGTCCCCAAAATACCTGACCAGTTTCTCAATCTTGTTTGGTCCAAGCCCTTTAACCTGAGATATTTTAAGCCAATTGATCATGAGTTCGTTATCGTATTTCATAAAATTCACCTCAATAGTTTATCCCAAGGCAAAAGAGAATTATCTCTTCTGCGCCAGTATCTTTGAGCAGCTTGGCTGATTCCAGGCAGCTTACTCCGGTTGCGAGAGTGTCATCAAGAATGAGAATGGTCGTCTCGTTCTTCTCAAGTTTTCGCTTGAGAGAAATCGAACCGTTGGCGCGTTCGTATCTTTTTCTCAAATCCAGCTCCCGACTTTTAGTAAGCGAGCGGTTTCTTTCCAATATCAATTCAAAAGCAGAGCCTGTTTCTGCTGCAAGCTTTTTTCCGATTGCAATGAGCGTTAGTGAAAACGCGCCTTTTTCAGATTTCGGAATCACGGCAATCAGGTCGAACTGCTTTACCTTGTTTTCTTTTTTCAGTTCATCATGCATTTCTTTGACCCTTGGATAAAAATAATTCGACATATCCTGGCTTTTGGATTTCAGTATGTTGAATGAATATTCATCTTCCTTTATTTCCTTTTTGAAGTAATGCTGCGGTGCATATGCCCAAACCTTGAGGTGATTGTAATAATCAGGCTGATATGCAAGTTCCTGAACATATTTCGTATTCATTTCAATCACTTAATATATTAGGTTTTTACTAATATATTATGAACGAAGGATTATAAAATCTTCAGGATTGCCTGAAATGCAAGTTGGATGCAGGGAATACCATACCTTTATAATCATTTTCCAACACAATTATAATATCAACTAACTACTATCTAGTGATCACTTGTCCAGACAAACCAGCAAATACAAAGACCTGCAGATCTCACCGACATATCGGTATGGGGAATACCTGCAGGAAAAATACCCATCGCTTCGAAAATACTCGGCGCGCGCTCTAGAGGAACCGTTCTTCAGATCTATCGGAATGATGTGCGATCCTCCATCCAAAAGGTT
>JBFYLN010000032.1:0-3469 GCA_041305425.1 Microcaldota archaeon
GCGAATTGCGATTCGAGATTTTATCCGGTTGCAAAAAGCGAGATCGGGAAAGTCAAGATAAGCATTTCGGTGCTGTCTAAGCCGGTTCCTCTGCCGGTAAGTGGGCCCGATGACCTTCTCAAAAAATTGGTTCCCGGAAAGCACGGGTTGATTCTCGAGCAAGGCTTGAACCGTGCGACGTTCCTTCCGGTTGTTTGGGAGGAGCTAAAAGAGAAAGAGGAATTCCTTTCGCACCTGAGCATGAAAGCCGGACTTTCTCCTGAGGGATGGAAGAGTCCGAAAACGAAATTCCAGGTGTATGAGGCTGAGGAGTTTTCTGAATGAGTTCCTAGAATGACTTCACAAAATAACATTTCAATTAACTTTTTATAACTTTCCAGATATATATGGTACATGGGAAACTCAGTTTTTCTTCTTCCGAGCGCAAACGCTGCGTTCAACCGCGCGCAGATCAGGAAACTTCGAGAGACAATGGGAAATGGTCTGCTTCTTGATGGTCCTTTTGCAGATAAAAACAGTGCAGTGGCAGATCTGGCAATGCATGTGAAATCACGTGCAACTTTTGGAATTCAGGATACGATTCTTGATACTCTAGTAACTCTCGAACCGGTAAATCTACCGCGCAATATTCAATCCTCATGGCTAAAAATACCATTTTTCCTCCAAAACGAACCGGATGAATTCGGTTTCCGAGATTGCGCTGGCGAAATCGTACGCTCTTCACCTATTCAGGAAAGAGATGGATTGATCAGAAAAGTCAGTATAGACGAGATTATTCTTGTTGCTGTCTCAACGCTGAGATTGCTCGGGGAAGAATGCTATTTCGCAATGTTCGAACTTGAAAATTCTCGGAAGATGCCAGGTATTGTGATTCCAAAAAATGATTGTCTCAATGTCGCACTGTTGTCTCCTGCGCATTTTCAGGATCTGTCCCAAACGCCTTTATCATACGTAGAGGTGCTTGACCCGGATGCTTTAGGATCCCTTCTCCGGATCAGGAGCACTTTTTGCATCCCGGATCTGATCATGAATTCACTGGCCGATGGGAAAAAACTGTTTGCTGAAGAACTGGAAACATATGCGATAAGTGCAGGGCACCGTATGCATGAAGGCAAAAATATGTGGACCTTTGATGACGTTGACCGCGCTTTAGAGAGTGCAATATCAATGTTCGGCCCAAAAGTCACATGGAGCATGCAAAGCCTGAGAAGCGTTTTACAGGCGCAGTTTGTAAATCCGATGGTTCCGGGTATGGAAATGCTTGATGAATTGCAGGAAGGGATGGAAAGCGTGTTTGAACAGATGGATCCTGAAATGCGGGCGCCAATGGAAACGTTATGCAATTTCATAATCCTGATGAACTCGCATGTCCATCCGGCGCAGGGCTGTGATGAGGGTAAAGGGGGGAATTAGTCGAGCAGTTCTGCAATTTCCAGCACTTCCTCTTTCGTGAGCGTCCTGACTTTCCGTTTCCCAAACTTCCCGAGCTTATCTTCTCCGACCTCTTCTTTCTCAAACATCTTTGAATCAAGAAGAGCGTTCCGGACCGTTTTGTTTTTGTGCGTGAAAAGAGAGCGGATCACGTTTTCCTCAAATTCCGTGAGCGCCTTTCCAGTCGGTTTCAAGAGAATCATCGCGGAATCGACTTTTGGCGCAGGCTTGAACAAATGGCGCGGGACGAGTTGGACGTACTCAACATCGAAAGCGATCTGTGCTGTGATTGAAAGCCTGCCGAAATTGCTATCTCCTGGTTTTGCAACCATTCGTTTTGCAAATTCCTTTTGCACAATCAGAATCGCTCGCTCAAACTTCTGTTTTGCGATCCTGAAGATGATCGGGGATGTAATATAATATGGGATATTCCCGATGATCAGGTCAACTTCAGGCAATTCAAATTCAAGAACATCTGCCTCGATTAGCGTTAAGTTTTTTCCTTTGAACTTTTCGCTAAGCTCCTCAATCATACGCGGATCTTTTTCGATTGCGAACAAGCGCTTTGGCTCGAGATCAAGGATCTTTTCTGTCAGTCTCCCGTCGCCCGGTCCGATTTCAAGAACTGTCTTGTGTCTTGGGTCTAGAATTTTTGCCTCTTTGCGAAGAATATTCTGGTCCATCAAGAAGTTCTGGCCGAGTGATTTCTTGAGCTTCGGCTTGATGGTATTTTCATCTGTGTCAGAATACATTCGTCTCATCCTTCTTTTTTTCTATCACAAGCACACAATCGATGAATCCGTACGCGTAATTCGCAGCTCCAAAACTCGTGAAATAATCCCCTTTCTCAAAATAGTGCTTCGCATCTATTGAATAATTCTCTGCCCATTCCAAAACCTCAGGATACTTTGAATCGAGCCCGAGCTTCTTGAACTCAATGATTATCCTATCGAGTTTGTCAAGGTCTTTTTTCGCGCGTAGTTTTTGGTCCATCTCACATCTCTTTGACAATCTTTTTCAGATCTTTTCTTGTAGTTCTAACTGGTGCCTCATTTTGATATCCAACCGGGATTATTGCAATTGGGACTTCATGCTCTCCAGCCCCGATAAGCCTTGCGACCTCCAGCGTATCAAACCCACCAACCCAAACGCTTCCGAGCCCGAGCGCGGTGGCTGCGAGTTGGCAATACGCCGCAGCGATTGTCGCATCCTGGATCGAATATTGGTCATAACCTTTGTCATGATACTTTACTTCAGATTGTTTCTTCTGCGCTGAAAAAACGAAAACAACTGGCGCCTGCGCGATGAACTCCTGGTCTGAGGCGAATGCGAATTCCTCCTTTGCTTTCTTATTCCTGACAAGATAAATCGAATACGCCTGGAGATTGCCAGCTGATGGCGCAAGGTTAATTGTTTCCAGTATCTGGTGCAGGGTTTCCGGTTCAATCTTTTTATCCAAAAATGCCCGTACTGATTTCCTATTCTTGACTGTTTCGAAGAAGTCCATGATGTTAATGGTATGGAAATAAAGTTAAATATTACAGTTTTATTCTTGTTTTTAAAATTAGAGAAATATAAGTGTTAGCAGCAGTCCGCTTTCCCACCCGTAGGGTAGTACAAGCAAAACCGTGAGAAGGCTTAACTTCTGAGTTCGAGATGGGATCAGGTGTTTCCCTCCTCCTATGGCCGCTAACAACTTTACTTTGTCCATATATATTTATAAAGCTGATGACCGCAATCGTTCATTATGGCGATAACATCAAAAGTGGCTCCTTCGGCAAGAACGATCTCCAAACCAATTCCCAAACCCGCACCTGCTGCTTCACCAAAACCTGCACCAAAACCCGCACCTAAACCAAAGGATGCTATTGATCATTCGGTCGGGCAGATTACGCCGACGATCGATTTCATCAGCAAGAATTGGAAGCCATTACTCATGAATTATTTCAAGGCTGGATTGGCTAGCGGCCTTAGCTCGATTTTATTACTTCTCATCTTTTCCTTGTCTATTATCGCATCCCTTGCGCTTATTGTCGGA
>JBFYLN010000033.1:0-6456 GCA_041305425.1 Microcaldota archaeon
AGCGGGTCCATTTTTGCCTTCTGCTCCAGCTCCTCAATCCTTGCCTTGATGTTCGCTTTCTTCCTTCCGAGGTCCTTTTTACTCATTCCCATGGAATGATACAAAGGGGAATAATTATTTAAAATAAGAGGGCGGGATTAGGAACCTTTAATTTCACGGAACTGCAGGATGAAAATCAAGGCGAGGTATACCAGATAGAGGATAATGAAAAACGCCCCTCCTTTCTTATCCAGCCTCTTGTTCACTGCAGCGACATAAAGCAGGATGGTGTTTGCTATCACTGCGAACAATAATGCGGCTATGAAAACAGGGATATGGACTGTTATGGGGTTTATTATGGATGCCACCCCGAGTGCCAAAGTAAGGGTTGTCATATTGCTTCCGATGGCATCCCCAAGTGCAATCCCATAATGCTTTTTCCTGATTGCACTGAGGATGATGCTAAGCTCAGGCAGGGAAGTTCCGAGCGCGATGATCGTGGCTCCAATGGCGCTTTCTGCAATCCCAGCCAGTTTTGCCAGTTTTACTGCCGAGTCTACGACAAAACCAGAACTGATGAACACGAGCACTACACCGATTCCGAAAATAAGAAAAGCGCGAAGCGCGTGATGCTTTGAGACTGACTCGACCGGGTCTTCGAATTTTCTTTTTGCCATCATGGTGTACAATATGTAGATTGTAAATATCGCAAGCAGCAGTGCGCCCTCATAATGCCCAAGGGCTTTCTGCTGGACAGTGCTGTTGAAAATGATGTATGCGGATATGACCGTTGTCAAGAGAAGCACAATGCTTATCTCCTTCAAATCTGAAGCGCTTATCTTAAACCCATATAAGAATGCCCCGAGCCCAAGGATAAGAAGTATGTTGGTGATATTCGAGCCGAAAACGTTTCCCGCAGCGATTGCACCATCACCTGAAGCAGATGAGATTATTGAGACTGAAAGTTCAGGAAGGGTGGTACAGATGGCAATCAGCAGGAACCCTATTGCCACCTGGCTGATGCCGAAGAAGACTGAAAGCTTCGCTGCGTTGTCCACTACCAGTGAAGAGGACCTGGAAAGAATGACTACAGAAATCAGAAGAATTGCAAGCTCGAATAAAACCATTGAGAAGATAACTCCGATTAACTTTAAATGGCTTGCTCTTGCTCTGGATTTTTATTGCATTGTGAGGTGAGAAATCTGCACAAGCCACGCATGCCTTTAGCGCGGAATAGTCGCGCTTAAAGCAATAAGATTATAATACGGGAACCTCCAAGTTTTATTATGACTGCCATTTCCGAAAACGAATTGAAAAAAGGGCTTTCATCCCCAGAAGCGGCAAGGCGCCTGAAAGAGCATGGCTTCAACGAGCTCGAAAAAAAGGAAGAAAACAAGGATATCAAGCTCCTGTTGCGCCAGGTGACACAGAACCCTATAGTGTACATCCTGCTTGTCGCGGCACTGCTTTCTTTTTTCTCAGAAGAGGCGATAAATTCATTTGCGATCCTGGCTGTCATTTTTTTCGTCATACTTCTCGGGTTTGTCCAGGAGAGGAAAGCCGAGCGCGCAATGGAGGCGCTTCGGTCCATGATAAAGCCAGAATCCGTTGTGCTAAGAGATGGTAAAGCCACAACAATTCCCGCAAGGGAGATCGTTCCCGGGGACGTTCTTGTGCTGGAGGCAGGGGACGGAGTGACCGCAGATGCGAAGATTTTCGATTCGTTAGGTGTCCGGGTTGATGAAGCAGCCCTGACTGGCGAGTCACTGCCAGTAAGTAAAAGTGATGGTGAAACTACCTATGCAGGCACAAAAATCGTTTATGGGAAGTGCCGCGCCATTGTGGAAAAGACGGGTATGCTTACCAGCATGGGCAACATCGCAGCCAGTATTTCTGAAGAAGATGAGGACACTCCGCTCCAGAAAAAAGTCAATGGCCTTGTGAAAACATTTGCGCTATTCACGCTTTCGCTGATTTTCTTGATATTCATAATCGGAATCAGCAGGCCAAATACGGATATGCTCGAACTGGCGGTCCTGCTTCTTGCCCTTGCAGTGGCTTCGGTTCCTGAAGGGCTGCCGCTGGTGATAACGACTGCCCTTGCCCTGGGCATGAACCGCATGGCAGGAAAAAACGCGATCATCAGGAAGCTGTCTGCTGTAGAAACTTTGGGCTCAGTGACAGTGATATGCACAGATAAGACTGGCACAATAACAAGGAATGAGATGGTGGTGGAGAAGGTCTTTTCCGGAAACCGCATATTCGAAGTCACTGGCTCTGGCTATGAGCCTGAGGGCCATTTCATAAATGGCGGGAGGAAGATCCCCCCTAACGGGCATGCAGACATAACGGAAATGATGTTGGCTGCCGTATTATGCAATAACAGCCTGATCGAAAAGAAAGAGGGATCATGGCGCGTTGTCGGCGACCCTACCGAAGGCGCCCTTGTGACAATGGCTGCCAAGTATGGCATTTTCAAGGAAGAGGCGGACCTAAAGTACTCAAAATCACATGAGAATTTTTTCACCTCCGAGAAGAAGATGATGAGCACGGTGCATTCTTATGATGGCAAGAAAATCGCATTTGCCAAAGGTGCTCCGGAGATAATACTGGCAAAATGCTCTTCTATGCTTCAGGATGGCCAGGTTAAAAAACTTGAAAAAGAAGACCTTTCGGGGATACGCGCGGCACTTGAAATCATGGGGAAAGATTCGCTCCGGGTGCTTGCTATTGCATGCAACCGGTCAGAAAAGGCGATCTCGAAAGGCGCTGTGGATGACGATCTGACTTTTTATGGGCTTGTGGGAATGGCTGACCCGGTTCGTGAAGGGGTTGCCGATGCGATCGATGCATGCCTCCGGAGCGGGATAAACATCAAGATGATCACCGGCGACAATCCGGAAACTGCCCGGGCAGTGGCACGAAAGATAAAACTTGTGAATAATGATAGCCTGGTGCTTACCGGAGCGGATATCGATTCGATGGATGACCTGGCTTTTTCAGAAGCAGTCAAAACAACAACCGTGTTCGCAAGGGTTAAGCCAGAGCATAAGCTAAGGATAGTGAACGCACTACGTTCAAAAGGGGAAATCGTTGCGATGACTGGTGACGGGGTGAATGATGCGCCTGCCTTGAAAAAAGCAGATATCGGAATCGCGATGGGCATCAAGGGAACCGAGGTTTCCAAGGAAGCCAGCGACATGGTCCTGGCAGACGACAATTTCACTACCATCGTGGAAGCCATACGCGGTGGCAGGGCCATTTTTGAAAATATCCAGAAGACCACAGCATTCATAGTGTCAAGGAACTATGCAGAAGTTTTCCTCTTGCTCATAACGGTTGCGTTTTTGGGAGTGGAATACACCCCGCTTGTAGCATTGCAGATACTTTTCATAAACCTCATTGACGAGGAGATCCCGGCGGTCGTGCTTGCATCAGATACGCCAAGGAAAGGCATAATGAATGCGAGGCCAAGGGACCCGAAAATGGGCATACTTCCAAGGAAGCTGCTTGCGCTGATGTTCGGCCTTTCGGTCTTCACGGCCCTTATCGTCTATGCATTGTTCATGTTAAGCGATCCTGCAGGAAATATTTCACACGCCCGGACTGTCGTCTTCGTAGCCATAATCTCGACAGTCGTATTCAACACATTTAGTTTCAGGTCCCTGTATGAGCCATTGTCAATCAGCGCGATTTTTTCAAACCGCCTTTTGATATATGCGGTCATCGGTTCGATCGCCGCGGCATCTGCAGTAGTATATATCCCATTCCTCCAGGCCGTGTTCCACACTGTCCCGCTTGAGCTAGAGGATATCGCGTTCGCATCCATAGCAGGAATACTGACGACAATCTTTATCGAAGCCAACAAACGGCTTTTTTTGCTTGGCCCTGAGGAAAAAATCCAGGCAACAGATTCGGCAGGGCAGACAAATCCATCATGATTCTTTTCCATTCCAAGTTCTTGAGAATCCGGCGTTCATCCCTTTTTGCTGGGTTTTAAGTTTTTTGGTGGTTTCCATATCTGGCAGTTCTCTGATGCTCTCAGGTTCTTCAGCTTGAGATTTTAGCTCAAGGCCTATGGCTCCTTCCAAAAACTGCAAAAGCTTACCAATGGCCAGAATAATCGAAAGGAACACAAGCGTCGCAAGCAGCGTTATTCCATCAGCAGGCACTTTGGCATATACGATCGTCATGATGACATATGCCGAGACATTGATTGGAGGCGCTGAAAACATGAAAAAGGCAAACCGCTTGGGCAGCACATGGAAATACGTCACGAACATAAAGAACAAACCTGCAAGGATAAGACCGATGGTGAGCGTGAAATAGAATTCGTTATTAAAAATATTTTCGAACGAGCCCCCGCCATTTTCCGAATACATCTTCTTGACAAGGTTCAGTGCCACAAAAAGAAAAACCATAGTGTTGCCAAATGCGGTATTCCACCCAAGCTCTTCATTCTTGTACCTGCCGAAATAAAGGATAATGAACAAAGTCCCGATGAGCAATGGTATGGCTGACCATAATATCTCGGAATTGTTGATGGGCGCCTGCAGAAGCTCCAGAAAACGGGAATATACCTGGTTCAGGAGCATATTGGCAGCTGCAAGGATCTCATCGATTGACATACTCCATTATTCTTTCAGTAAGGTTTATATGGATAAAGCGTTCGCTATTTTGTTTTCTAAAAAAACCGGAAACTCGAAACTGAAAACAGGGAACTGAACACCGGACACTGAAAACTATAAGCTCCGTTCGCCCCGGGGACTTCCATAGCCGATGCGGCTATGTGTCCCCTGGGCTCCGCTTATAGTTTCGCCCCGGGGAACCGGAACGGTATGAAGAGAATACGCGTTTTGTATTGAACCTTCCTTACAATGGAGTAATTGGATGGAAGATTATTTATTGTTTATCTCATCGCTTTTTTAGGAATTTCTTGAGACCTAGCAACAAAAGAAACATCCACACACAGTTCATTTTTTATTATTTTTACATTATCCATATTGCAGCAAAAAAATAAATCGTCTTCAAACACTAATTATTACATGAATCAAAAATTGGACATCTTTAAGGAGCATTCACAGTTCAATAAAAAGGAAAGTCAACGCATCGGGCAAGATAGGACATTTTCCGATGCTTCAATCCAATAAACGCACGTTTGTAGCCATTCAGTATGATTAAAAGAAGTTCGTAACAGGTGTATATCATGACAGAAAAGGAAGTCAAGGCTCTTTTTTATATTGAGCCCAAGACAGAACGCAATCATGCTCAGGGCATCGGACTCAGGATGCTCCTTACAGAGAAGATGATTCATGCTGGTTTTAAGAAAGGCGGAGTAATAAATCTTCCTGACAGGCGTGTGGAAGTCGTTCTTGAAGGCAAGCAGGAGGATATTGAGAAATTCCATAATGCGACAAGGGAACATCTTATGCAATGGTTGGAAGCGAGCATGACCAACAAAGAAAAGTTAATGAAAATGGTCGGGAATCCTGGGATTCAAATATCTAATCTTGAATTCAAAGAAGGAATCCTTGTTTTGGACATCGGACTGTACAGCCATTCACTTGAACTGGGTCAGTTGCACAAGGGCGTGGATGTATATTACATGGTGACAGAAGCCATTAATACAAACACTCGAGCCTCAAATAAATTAATCGAACTTGTTGAAACCAGACTTTCTAAATAGGCCGTAAACTCGTTCTCTTTTGCCTGTATGTGCCACTGTGGCACTTGGCATATACAAGGTCTTCAAACTCGCGCAATTATCCGCAAAATTCGATTCAAGCTTTCGCCTTGGGGGGAGAAAGATAAGAAAGCAAAGGTTATTTTAATTGATGAAGGTTGGTCTTTATTACGGAGCAAAGAAGCTGCGAGCAAGCCAGAACCCCTATCCTTTATTTTTGATACTATGACCCTGAGCCTTTCAGCCCGGCCATGCGGATCGTACTTCATACCATACATCTCGCATCCACTCCATTTATTTTTTGATGCAAGATGTTGCCCCTATCGAAGGGAAAGAAGGCTCAAAAACTGCAAAAACTAACGCCCCGCCCAGGTCTTTACAACCAGTTGTTGCAAAGTATGGTTACCTGGTTTTCCTGACTCGAACAAAGAAGAGATCGCCCCGGGGATGACTCGAACATCCGGCCTGCTGATGTCAGTGTACGGTGTCGGGTATCCCGTTTCGAGTCGAATAAGACTCAAGATTTCGAGACCAAAACCGTTCATAACAGTCAGCCGCTCTACCTTTCAGGAAGTCTCGTGTTTTGTGTCTAGTGTCTTGAATGTTATCAAGACCCAGGACTTCACGACTCGAGACCTCTGACTGAGCTACCGAGGCAGTTTTATGCCGAGGGCATTGAAGTTCACACTTCATTTACCTGAGGCAAAAAAACTAAGTTAAGCTATTCTTAGAGAAATGATTTTTAAACGTTCTTGATGCGTTTGAAAGCACAGAGAGGCTCCCTCAGATCGGAC
>JBFYLN010000034.1:0-4009 GCA_041305425.1 Microcaldota archaeon
TGTGCGATATCTTTTGCCGTGAAATGTCCATTGTTCAATAGCATGCGTTTACTCTCTTGCTCCCGTGCCAAATCATATTTCTTATCAGTAGTCTTACTGGTAGTCTTACTGGTAGTCTTACTGGTAGTTGGGAAGGTTATTTTATAGAAGTCAAAATCCCCATCAATAATCGGTTTTAATTGGCAGTATTCATACCACCCATCGATCATTTTTGTTAACCCACTGCCGATGTTTTCAGCAAGCTTGATGAACCTGAATGCCTTAGCGATTGCCGGATTACGGGGCTGGGAGAAATCCTCACGGAGTATAAACTCAAGTTTCTTTGGCAATGACCCGGGATTGAAAAATTCATACCTGTCAGTGAATATGCGTATACGCGGGCTCGCGAGGCTGAAATAGTCCGTGTGGATAATGAAATTAACAAGAGCTTCGCGTATTGCCTGTACGTGCGGAGCGTCATCATCACGAAAACCTCCTTTTATTGAAAATGGTGCACCTATCCTTTTGCTGAGTTGCTCGTAAATATCAAAAAACGTTAGGAAAAGGTTGCGCTCGCTGGTTATCCTAAATGAATATCGAGTAGGTGAATCCGAATATGAAGTCCCTGGGATTTCCAAGTACTCTATACGATACTGTGGGATGATTTTTGATATCGACTGCTCAGTGCCCAATAAAAGCAGGCCTCCATAGTTTATTCGCCCCCCTTCCGACAGCCCGAGTTTTTCCAGGAATTCATTATCAGGAAGTGCATTATATCTGTGTCCTGGATTCACTACTGCAAAGTAGGAGCGATATTTTGTAACTGATTCTGGATCTAGGTCATTTATTGAATACGTGGTGAGTTCCCTGTCTTTCTCCTCGAATGAAGAAGCTCTGAAAAAGTTGTCTATTTCCTCATTCGTTGCCCGCTGGTCACCGCTGGCTGTTCTAATGAATGTATTGTTTTTCGAATTAAAATAAACTGGTTTTTCTTTTGGGGATTTCGGAGGGATATAAAATGCAAGGACGGTTCCTTCAGGAAATGAATATTTCTTTGGTTTTACTTCAATGACCTTGTTGAATTTATTTCTGCTCCTTAATAGAGTAATAAAATCCCGTTCTATTTGTTCAGCATTCTTAACCCCAATAATCAAATATTCCCGATTTGTTTTTCTGACTCCGAAGACTAGCCATCCACCAGAAGTATTTGAGAAAGCGCTTACAGTTTCCCAACTACTCTGAGGGATTTCCAGGCTTGCTTCTTTCACTTCAAAATCCTCCCATTCTATATCCTGAAGTTTGTTAATAAGGTCGGCTTTTGTCAGTTCTGTCTTGGCTGCTGTTTCCATGTGCTTCACGCTTAGAATGGGATGCTTTATTCCGTCTATTTAAACTTAACTGGAGTAGATTTCCGCGGTCCGACGTAAGATTAGGAACTGAACGACGAAGAAAAAGGACTTCCGCGGGTGCTTTGCATTGTAGAAAAAATCAAAATTTCCTTCCGAACGTTCTCCAAGTCGCTGGCAATGCGCCGGATTGTCCGCCTGCCACTCTGAGCCGTTTCAATCTTTCGACCGGCTGTTTCCTCGCAACGCTCCAGAACTTTTCCTGCATCCGGTTGATTACTTTCCGGTATTCAATTAGCATATCATGATGGTTTTCCCGGATGTCAGCGAATCTTCGGATTGCGTTTTCCCTTACAATGGAGCACTTTTCCGGTTCATCATGCTCAATTCCTTTCAAAAACTCCCGGAAATCCGAAACAAATTCCTTGATCTCTTTTGGCGCGGATCCGAAATCCTCGAACCTGAACTGTTTTTCATCGATGTTCTGGCTCGGATCGCTTATTTTTCTTGCGAGAATGAAAACCGAATTACCGAGCGCCGAATCAAAGTTCTTTGCGAACTTGTCACCGTGCGTTTCTTCCAATACTTTCCTTCCCGAACCGCTCAGCATCAACATTTCATTTATACTTGAAATATTTTCGAATCCGCACTCTTTCAAGCCTTCATAGAACGAATCAGAGAATTTTTTCCCGTTGGATACAAGGAATATCAATCCACCATCCTTCAGAACCCGATTCGTCTCAACCAAAACCGTCTTCACATCTTCTGGGCTGAACTGAAAGATCGATGAGTTTTCCACCATATCGAATGATCCTCTGTCAAAGCCCGTATTCCTGATATCTCCAATCTTCTGATTCCAGTTGTTTCCAGCTGCAAGCATTGCTTCTGATAAATCCAGATCGAAAACATCCGGAATCGGAATCCCGCTCGTTCCGAACGCTTGCTTCAAATCGTCAATCGCTTCGAAGACTTCGGAAGGTCCTGACGCTGCGGAAAGGATAGATTTTGGCATTTCAATCTGTTTTTTGCCTGCCATCCCTAACAGATAAAGTATGCTCGCCCTGTGCACGACCCATGGCGCCATATGCGGAAGCGCTTCCTTGTATTTTTGCGCGAATTCCGGATCGTTCCAGTCCGCGCCAAGCCCGATTAGGCCGCGTATCTTTTCAGCTGGAGTCTGCTCTTTCGCTCCTTTATTTCCATTCCCATTTGTTGAAAGAACGATCCGGACAACTTTCGGATCGTATTGTTTTGTTCCGATGAAATCGGATGAGTTCATTTCGTTTAGCGCTTTGCGATAATCTCTTGGAGTTGGTTGGGTGGTTGATCCGTTCATTTCGTCGATGATGATGATTGTTTTTCTTGAAAATATTGGTTTTTGTTTGCGCTCATAGCGCCCTAAATTCGATCTTCCAACATCGCGAATTTGGGCTATTTCTTCATCTGTTTTCCCCATTGCTTTAAGGAATCCGTACCAGTCAATAGATTTTTTTCCAAAATGAGTTCCTGCTGAATGAAACCAATCATAATTTCTTCTAGCATAAGCAAGTGTCAGTTTCTCTCCAGGTTCGTTTTCTATTTCACCCCATTTTTTAAGTACCTCTTCCTTGGAATATTTTTGAGCACGCTGACTTACTGCATTTGCCATAGCTTTTCTGCCAATTTTTCGAATCACCTTAATATCATCATCAGTTTTTCCCATTGCTTCAAGAAACACATACCAACTTTTTTTACTTCCTCCAAAATGTCTGTTGGCAGAATAAAACCAATTATAATTTTTTCGAGCGAATGCAAGAGTTAATTTATCGAATGGTGCATTCATTACTTCTTCCCATTTTTCCATGACTTCGTTTGGAGAATACTTCATGTTGACTTTTCTGGCTTCTTCAAAACGTACATTATCCCCTAGTTTCCTTATCCTTTGGATATCTTCTTCACTCTTTCCCATTGCCTTCAGGAATCCATACCAATCAGCAGGTCTTTTCCCAAAATGCGTTCCCGCAGATGATAACCAGTCATAATTTTTATAGGCGTATGCAAAAGTAAGCTCAGAATCAGGAGCGTTCTTAATGCTCCCCCATTTCTCAAAAACCTCTGTTCTGCTATATTTACTATTACTTTTTCTTGTCGCTTCAATTTTTGATAATTTTCCAATCTCTTTTATTCCTTCAATGTCCTCTTCGTTTTTACCCATCGCTCTAAGAAATCCATACCAATCTTTTTCTCTTTCTCCAAAATGAGTGCATGCGGAATTAAACCAACCGTATTTCTTTTTGGCATAACTATACGTCAACTCCTCATCCGGTGCATCCTTCACCTTCTCCCATTCCACAAGCACTTCATCTTTCGAATATTTCGGCTGGTTTCCGCGGAATTCTCTTTTTTCATGCATCAAACCGTTTTCTCCAATTATGCCTTCGGCTCGCGGTTCCTTTTCGATCTGTCCTCTACCCTTTCGTGTTTTCGATCGCTTCGGCATGTCTTCTCCCTATTTAACTATTTATTGACACGAACTGATTAAAAATGTTCGTTTAAGGTTAAACGTGTTCGATTAGCTGAGCGCCTCCCCAAGAAACAACAGTTTTCCCAAAACCTTAATAAACCCTTTCCATCCTAATTCAATAACAATAGCGAGCGTCTTTCTTAGCGGGTTGGTCATCTATGTCTCTAGAGGTCATACCAGC
>JBFYLN010000035.1:0-6201 GCA_041305425.1 Microcaldota archaeon
AAGTTGCGGCATTGATTTGGCTTTGCGTGCAAAACGAGCTTTCGTTGATAGTGACAGGTGGAACCGGTTCTGGAAAAACATCGTTCCTAAATGCGATGACCGGGCTCATTCCGGCAAACCAGAGAATAATCTCGATAGAAGACACGCGGGAGCTGACGCTCCCATCATTCCTTCATTGGGTGCCAATGGTTGTCCGGGAAGCGAACCCGGAAGGAAAAGGAGAAGTGACAATGCTTGACCTGATGGTTAATGCATTGCGCCAACGGCCAGACAGAATAGTTGTCGGGGAAATCAGGCGCCAGCGGGAAGCAGAGATTTTGTTCGAAGCCATGCACACAGGGCATTCGGTTTACGCAACATTGCACGCCGATAATTCCGAGCAGACGATCTCCAGGCTTATTAACCCGCCGATCAACATTCCCGAAGGAATGCTCGATGCGCTTGCCGGAATAGTCGTAACCTTCAGGCACAGGCGATTCAATATCCGACGGGTTTTGGAATTCACCGAAGTGCACAAGCACGGAAAATTGAACACGCTTTACAAATGGGAAGTGAAAACAGATAAGATAAAAGCGGTTGGCAAGATGGACAGGCTATCCGACCTGCTATCGCTTTATGCAGGAATGGAGGATAAGGAAATCGAAGCGGATGTGAGCGAAAAGGTGGATGTCTTAGATTGGATGGTTAAGAATAATTACGAAGATGTAGACCAAGTAGGGCAGATCGTATCGAATTACTACCTAGACCCGGATGAGGTAATGAGTGCAGTAAGGAAAAATGCAAAATGGGAATTCAATAGATAGGCCTGAAAGAAAAGAACAAAAAATATCGCGATGTGGTCAATAATGCCAGACAAATCATTTGAAGCTGCTGTAGAGGAAGCAAAGGAGATCGAAGGTTCTGCTTCGCCCTATACGCCATATAAGGGAAAGATAGAATTTATCGCAGCCCTTGACCTTAATCCAAAGGAATACTCTGAATGCACCTACAATGACATGATCATCCTTTTCGAACGGGCAGAAAAAATCATGAAGGCCTCAAGCGGGCTTATCCAGGGGCCAGCGGTTGGCGCTGCAAAAGAATCCCCAGTAATGAAAAAGGAGATCGCGATAAAAAAACAGGAAGTGGAAAGCAAGGTCAAGGAACTTACAAGCCAGGCACTCACAACTGCGCAAGAATTGGGGAAGGAATTGGAAAAAACTCCGATGGAAAAAAGGGAATTCCTAAAACCTCCAGTCGAATCCAAACCGCAGGAAGAAATCGAATTTGATATCCTAGCCAAACCGGAGATGGAATTGGAAAAAGAGCTTAAAAAGGAAGTCGGGCTAACCGGATTTGAATTCGAACGCGAAATAGAAAAAGAAAAAACATCACCTGATGTTTTCGAAATTGAAAAGGAATCTCCGGAAGAAAAGAAAGAGGAGATAAGCCTCGATATTCTTGAAGAAAAAGAAACCGGGGAACATGAAATCGATTTAAAAGGGAATGAAGGAGAAGAATTAGAAACAGAAGAGCGGGTTTCGAAAAAAGAAGGGAAAGAGAGAATAGAAGAAAGGGCTAAGACACCAAAAGGGGAAGAAAATGTTAGGCCTAAGTTCGTTGCCCCTAAAGAAAAACAGATCTTGGGTGAAGCAGCTCCTGAAAAAACCCCTCTTGTTCCACCGATCCTCCGCGAACGGGCAGAAGTTGCGGCAGCAAAGAAATACGGAGAGATAGAACAGCAGATACTTTCCACTTTAGGAGGAGAAGTGGATGAAACCTCCTTGAAGAAAAAGATGCTTGACCTTACAAAAGAACTTTTTAAGGAAAAAAGCATGCAGAGGCGCGAAGGGATAAAACTCGAGATCACCGTGATAAAGGATATGCTATCTAGGAAAGTGAAAGCTGCACCGAAAAAAGGTGTGAGTGAAAAGGAAGCAAGGGGAAGGCTGCTTGAAACGCTTATTTCAATGCAAATGACCGAGCTCACGGCAACCAAAGAAAAAATCCTCTCGACATATAAAAACCGGATGGATGTCATGAAGCAAACATTCCAGGATGAAATTGCATCCATTCCTGAAGATGATGAAAAGGGAAGAAAGAGCGCATATGAAAAATTGATTTTCGGCTTGACAGCCATCAATGAGCAGGTTCCAGGCATAGCGACAAAATACCAGGATTACATAGCGGAAAAACATGATACTGAAATGAAAAAATTGCGCTCAGCATTAGGCAAAGGAGAGGAAAGGATCGCCGATGAGACAGATGAACGTATCAGAGGGATACCAAAGGAGTACCAGGAAGAATTCTCAAAGGTAAAACTGATTGTGAAAAAGCAGACTGACGCGCTTTCGGAAACCAGCGGAAGGGTTGTTTTCAAAAAAGAAAAAGCCAAAAGCGGCGAGACGATGGTGGCCGAGACAGTGGGCGAAATCAATGATACTGATGAAGGGACATTGCTGTATTATTTGCACACGAAAGACCCGGAGTATTACAAAGGCTATGAACGCAAACACCTTTCAAAGCAGGAAGCGATATTCAGGGCAAAAGAGATGATGGCACGCGAGAAAGGTTTAAGTGATGGTATGGTGAGAAAGTATTTCAGTTCGGAGGCTTAACCATGAGTGAAAATCGTGAAACACTGATTGCTCCTGCCAGAAAAAGAAGCATTCCGACCACTTTGGCCGAGCTTTTTGCTCCGCAGTTTCCAGACTTGAAAAAGAAGCTCGCCCTAGCCAATATTAATAATACCCCAATTGAATTCATCGAGAAAGTTGCAACTTCAGCAGCATATTTATCATTTGCATTTCTGCTGCTTACCGGGATATTCTTTATTTTCCAGACGCCCCCAATATCGCTTCTTTATCTGATTCCAATTGGGTTGGGCTATTTTATTGTGTTGTTCTATTACCTGATGTTTTATCCTGATTCGCTGATATTCAAAAGGCAACGAGAACTTGATTATGAAACGGTTTATGCAGGAAGGCAGATAGTAATCGCAATAAAATCCGGAATGCCGCTCTTTGATGCTATTGTCGGAGCTACAAGCGGATACGGGGCAGTCAGTAAGGAACTATCGAAAATCGCGGACAAGGTTGTCCTTGGAATCCCGATTACGCAGGCCATCCGCGAGGAAACGCAGAATAACCCGTCAAAATATTTTGTCCGGATAATGATGCAGCTTGCAAACTCACTTTCTTCTGGTGCAGATGTTGGGAGTTCAGTAGAAATCGTCCTTGAGCAGATTTCAAAGGAACAGATGATCTCCCTGAAGGAATATAGCCAAAAACTAACCCCGATAGTGATGTTCTTCATGGTGTTTGGGATAATCGTCCCATCACTAGGCGTAGTCCTTGCGACAGTAGTGTTCTCTGCAATGTCCGGAGGAA
The DNA here is from genome assembly GCA_041305425.1 of Microcaldota archaeon. GTDB lineage: Archaea > Micrarchaeota > Micrarchaeia > Anstonellales > Bilamarchaeaceae > CAILMQ01. The sequence goes on from JBFYLN010000035.1 coordinate 3,369, forward strand.
AAACAACAGGGTTCGGCCCTAACGCGCTTATTCCTGTGTTCTTTATTATCGCGATAATTCAGTTCCTGTTCCTTGGCATGATTGAGAGCAGCAGGCCGAAATATATTATATAGGTGGATAAACACATGGCACAAACATCTATTTTCGAATTCCTTGGACGGCTGTTCTTCACAAGGGAGCGGGTTAAAACGCTCGAGAACGAAATGGCCGCTGCAGGGATTGATATTGCCCCAGAAGCGCTTGCAGGCTATCTGGCAGGAAACATCATCATTCTCACAATCATACTTACATTTTTCATGATGTTTTATCCGCCGACATTCCAAGCAATGGCGGGATTTTCCAAAATGGTCGTGGGTTTTGATTTGCCGTCATTTGGTATAGGGATATTCGTATTGCTGATGATGTTGGGCGTGGTTTACCTTACTACGACGACATTATTATCATCTTACCTGATCATGAGAACTGAGTCCAGAAGAAATGTACTGGAAAATTCGCTTCCGGATTTTCTGAGCCTTGTCGGTTCAAACATCAAGGCTGGAATGACCCTTGACCAGGCAATGTGGTATTCGGCTAAGCCTGAATTCGGCCTACTTACTGTTGAAGTGAAATCAATTGTCAAAAGCTCGTTTTCAGGGGAATCGCTTGAAGATGCATTGACAACGCTTGCAACACGTTTTGACAGCAAGGTATTTAGCAGGACGATCTCTTTGCTCAAGCAGGCGTCTTCAACTGGAGGAGAGCTTACAGAGGTTCTTGATAGGACTGCAGAGGATGTCAGGAACACTTCGATAATGAAAAAGGAGATTGCGGCTTCGCTTGTGCTTTATGAGATTTTTGTCTTGTTCGCCTCAGTTGTCGGCACCCCGTTCCTTTTTGCAGTTTCTCAAAAGCTTGTGCAAGTTTTCGAGAAGATCTCACCTCAGCTTTCTTCTTCGGGCGGGAGTTCAGCATCGCTAGGCCCGTTTAGCGCACTTAGCTTTTCCGGTCCACTAATCAGCTCTACTGAATTCGCATATTTTGCGATTCCGACGATATTTGTGACTGCGTTGTTTTCTTCATTTATAGTGAGTGTGATTCGGACAGGGACAAAAAACCAGGGATTGAAATATTTCCCGTTTGTTCTGGTTAGCGCCTGGTTTGTTTATTGGTTTGTTAATACGGTGATGAACGCTTTCTTTTCAACATTGATATGATTGTTTTGAGGTGTACTGATGGCTATGAAAAATAAGAAAATAAAGAATCGGAAAGGAAAGAAAAACGAAAAGCGGGAAACCGCAATAAAGAAGGCAGAACCTTCGTCACGACGCAGAGGCCAAGCTGCGATTGTGCAGCCCTGCGGGTCTGCAGCTCGCAGCTTGCGTGCACAAGCTGCGATGGAGTATTTGATGACTTATGGCTGGGCGATATTGGTCATTGTGATTGTGCTTGCAATCCTGGCATTCTTCCTCCCGAACCTGACAAAGATTCCTGAAACATGCCAATTCACACAGCCAGGATTCAGTTGTTCTGAGAATCCAGCAGTTGTGTTCAATTCATCAACAAAACAAGTGAGTGCTTCATTCAACCTTCAAAACGGGAAGGGACAAACCTTGATAATAAGAGAAGTGGTTTGTACAACATCTTCCCTAGCGGATATGCCCCCAAAATCATCATGGACAGATACTTCAGATGTAAAGGTTTCTGCTGGACAATCGATGAGATTTGATGCAAAATGCGTTGACAAGAGCGGATCAGCAATTTCGCTTTCTCCGAACTCTGGTTTCAGGGGCATCTTGGTCGTTTACTACAACTTCGAAAATGACGTTACAACCGCAGAACGCCCTGCAGATGCGATACTGACTGGGACTGTGCTTGCGGGGTAGGAAGGAGTTTTCTTTTTTTTATTTCTTAATAATTCTTTCCCTTAAATGCCGAAAATTGCGACCCGATTTTTTCGATGATGCTCAGAAAAAATGGGCCCAAAAATCGGCCAGCGATTTTTGGGAGCAATTTTCCTGCAAAAGTGCAAACCTGACCTTAGAAATACTCGATATCTTAGAGCGAATAGCTCATCATCAGATGAGCATGAGCGAACAGCAGGTTTGTCTCAGTACTTAGCTACCATATTTTTTCGCTTTCCCCATCATGTTCAGAATGATTGGCATGACATGCTTTCCTGTGATGTGGCCAAGCCCTCCATCCATACACGAGATCTCGTCGAACTTCTGAACATTGTCTGCGCGTTCATTCGGCCCGTACATTAAGATCGGTACTTCGTGCCCTGAGTGCTCTTTTCTTGAGCAAGGAGTAGTATGATCACCAGTGACAACAATGCATGCTCCATCTTTCCCACTCTTCATTAGTATCGGGATCAACTCCTTGTCAATACGCTCAACCATTTTTGTCTTGCCTTTGATATCCCCATCATGGCCAAACGAATCGCACGCCTTCACATGCAGGAAAACAAGGTCATGTGTCTCAAGCGCTTTCAAAGCCGCGTTTCCTTTTGCTTTCAGATCAGTATTCTTGTCTCCGGTTGCACCAGGAACAAGGAATGTGTCCATTCCGATGAATTTTGCGACTCCGCGGTAGAGCGCACCGCCCGCAACACATGCACCAGTTATCCCGAAGCGATCGGAAAATGATGGCACGCTCGAGAACATTCCCGCGCCACGCAAAAGAACTGCATTTGCAAGAGGAAGACCTTTTGTTTCGCGTACCTTGTTTTCGGATGCAGATGCGAGACGTTTTTGGACTTCCAGCGTGAATTTATTAACAATCCTTGCAGTCTTTTCCGCTTCCTTGCTTTCGTCTTCAGCATGACATTCAGAAACAGGAAATACGCCGTGCGGGT
>JBFYLN010000036.1:0-2654 GCA_041305425.1 Microcaldota archaeon
TTCCATGCTATTCTTTCGATGACCTTGTTGCAAGAAAATTCAATGCACTTAGGGATAGAACTGAAGGAAAGGATATCTGGGATTGTGCCCAGGCAATTCCAAAGACAAAGGATTTGAAAAATGCAATAAAATTTGCGCTGAAAGCCGAAGGGAAGGATATAACGGTAAAAGAAGCGCTTGATGGAGCGATTGCCAGCCTGAAAAAAGTAGATTATATAAAAGTCAGAAACCTGACAAACCAATATATACCTCTTGAAATCCGGCCGCGTGACTGGAAAGGCTTTATGCCTATGCTAATCCGGGAGATCGTTGCGTTAAAGGAAGAAAAACACCTTTAAAAATCCCTTCATCTCTATACCAACTCATGCAACTTCCCCCATTAGGCGTCAATGAGGAGTTACCAATCCTGAAGAAGAACCGGCTCTCAAGCGGAATCCCGGACCTGGACATAATCCTGGAAGGGGGATACCCTAACCCGGGAAACGTCCTGGTTGTGGGCCCAAGCGGAAACGAGAAGGCCGCACTCGCATACCACTTTGCAGCCGCAGCAGGCCCAAAAGAGATTGTATACATAATCACTGCAGACGCGTCCCCTGAAAGCATAAAGGAAAAAGCTGGATCATTGGGGCTAGACCTTAAAGGGGAAAATATCTTTTTCATTGACTGCTACTCCCAGACATTAGGGGAAAAGAAAGATGCAGTCCCAAGTGAAAAGGTCACGATCGTATCAGGCCCTGGCGCGTTAAACGACGTATCTATCAGCCTCAGCGAAGCAATGAAAGCATCCACTGGGAAGAAAATGCGGGTGATCTTCTTCTCCCTGTCCACATTCGTCCTATACAACCCGAAAGAATCAATCACAAAGTTCCTCCAGGTCATTGAAGGAAGAATGAAAAATGCAGATGCAACAACATTATACTTGGTAGAAGAAGGCGTTCATGATAAGCAGTTATTAAGCCTATTAGAGCATGGCATGGATGAAAAGATAATCATCCAGGAGACAGGGGGGAAGTTCGAGCTGACGATCCCAAATATCGATATGAACGTCCCAATCAAGTTAGGGCCAAATGGAATCGGGGTGATGTAATCATGGAAGAACCAGAAATACCTGAAATTGAGCCGGAGAAATCCGATAACCGAAAGCGAGAGACCGACGATGCGCTTTCATCAGTTCTTGAAGACATGAAATCCCAGGGTGTAAACGGGGCGATCGTACGCTCGGATGGCGTTTTAGTCCACTCGACGATAGCGATAACTGATTCCGGAGCACAGATGCTCGCGTCGTTAACAAACACATCAGATGCTTTGATGAGGCGGATAAATGATCGCCAGCGGGAAGTGGAACTCACATTCGATAATCTGATCTTAGTGATAATACCGATAAAGGATCATCTGTTTGCAGGTGCGGTAAAAAGCAGGGACCAGAAAAAGACAATTAGGGATTTTGCAGCCAAAGCAAAGGAATTGCTCTGATAAAGATTTATTCTCAAGATAGTTATAAGAAGTGAAAACATTGGAAATCGTTACCCTCCTCTCGAAATATCCGTATGCTGATGCTCGTATAGAAAAAGGAATTGATAACCTGGTCCGGATCCAGGATGAAGAGATAAAAGTAAGCAGCGGAACAAGCAATGGGATGTCGGTCCGTGTCCTGATTAACGGCTCTTGGGGCTTTGCATCAGGCAATGGCAGGGAGAGCATCGGGCAATTATTAAAAAAAGCAGAAACGCTCTCAAGGCTTGAAAAAGGGAAGATCAAGCTCGCAAAGCTCAAGCAGCAAAAGAAAAACATAAGGATCAAAACAAAACAGATCAGCCCGGATGGACATGTGAAAGCGCTTCTGGAAGAAAAAAAATCCATGGCTGGGAAATCAATCACTTCAAGAAAGATGTCCGCTTCAGACTCATTCATTACAAAAGAGTTCTACAGCAGCGAAGGGACAGAAATAATCCAGCAGGAATCATTCACGTTCCTTTCATGCGCGTGTGTTGCGAGGGATGGGGCAACAATCCTAAGGGGTGTGGAAACGCAAGGCTCAAGGAAAGGGTTTGAAGCGTTGGATATCCATAAGACGGCCAAAGGATCGAAAGAAAAGGCAGAGCGGTTGCTTGGCGCTCCAGTTACTCCAAGGGGCAGGTTTAGCGTTGTATTAGATCCGGAAATGACAGGAGTGTTTTCGCACGAGGCTTTGGGGCACGCGGTTGAAGCGGATTCAGTGATTGACCGGGAATCGATCCTTTCAAACAAGATCGGGAAAAAAATAGGTTGTGAACTTGTCTCGATCATTGATGACCCAACGGCCAACGGGTTCGGAAGTTACGTATTCGATGATGAGGGCGTGGAAGCAAAGAAAACAACGATTTTGGAGAATGGAGTGCTCAAGTCGTACATTAATTCCAGGGAAACTGCAGAACGGACAAATAGCATTCCCAATGGACACGCGCGGGCATCCGGATATGATAGTGTCCCGATCGTCCGGATGTCGAACACATTCATGCAAAAAGGGAAGCATAGTCACGATGAAGTGTTTGATGTGAAAAAAGGAATCTACATAAAAGGCATGAAAGGCGGATCTGTAGATATATTCTCGGGCGGTTTCATGTTCAAGGCTGAGGAAGCCTATGAAATAAAGAATGGGGAGCTTGGAAAAGTTA
>JBFYLN010000037.1:0-3576 GCA_041305425.1 Microcaldota archaeon
TTTGTAACGTTTGTCAGATTCGTTACGGTCGAGCCGCTCATCTGCGGAAGGCTATTTAGGTTTGGTATGCCTGGCATTGTAAACGAAGCCCCAAAATCCGGCCCAATGCCGAATTTCATCACCAGCAATTGGACGAGCGCGTAAAAAATCACCGACACGACCGAAGCGACAAGAACAACAAATATCGTAGTCAGGAATTTCGAGTGATGGAGCGCCATAAGCATTTTCGTCTGCACAATCAATGCAAGATAAAAGACCGCGACAATAAATGCGAGAATCCAGAACAGGTTAAAACATGGCAGAAAAAAACTGAGCGCGAATGCAGGTATGAAGAATAATGATCCCAAGCCGATTGTCAACGTTAAATGGGATGTTATGGAATACTGGTTCTTGAAGCTTCCTCTTCCTCCAAGTATGCGCATTATCGCGTATATAAAACCCTGGTGCAGGAGCGTAGCGAAGAGCAAGAATGGGAACATCACAAGAGCGAAATATATGAGCGAGCTGATGATGAATCCGCTCGTTATCTCTGGCTTAGGCCCCTGGACAGGATAGATATTCGATGTGCTATCATATGTGAATTGCATATACACTATCGCAAGAGTGGCAAGGATGAACGAGGTGAACAAAGTCAGTAAAATGCCTATTAGGTATCGGGTTATTCCCGCTTTCATATTCCCCCGCGCTAACTCTGCGGATATGTTCTGGTCCATGTCGCCCATATCAAACAAATCGCCTATGAATCTCCACGTCTGCTTCAAATCCATGTTATCACAATGTCAGTATGTAGAATACAACTCCCTTAAATAAATTTGCCTGCCTCTTTTTTTCCATGCGGATAGTTGCAGACCTTCATGTCCATTCGAAATACGCGCGGGCTACCAGCAAGGATAATGATATTGAGGGGCTCGCTCGTGGAGCGAAAATCAAAGGAATAGATATTATGGCGACTGGGGATTTCACGCACCCAGGTTATTTTTCCGAGTTGTCATTGATGCTTACGAACTCAGAGGACGGAAGCGGGTTGTATTCGCATAATGGAGTGCGGTTTATTCTTTCTACTGAGATCAGTTTGATTTATACTTCCAAGTCTGGGGGAAAAAGAATGCATCATTTAGTTCTTGCTCCTTCGCTTGAGATAGCATCGCAGATAAATGACGAACTTGGAAAACGTGGGAACCTGAAATCCGATGGACGGCCGATACTTGGACTGTCGAGCCCGGAATTGGCGGAAGTCCTGTTTTCGATTTCGAAAGACATAATGTTGATTCCAGCGCATGCATACACACCATGGTTTTCTGTTTTCGGCTCTCAGTCGGGTGTTGATACGATTGAAGAAGCGTTCGAGGATAAATCGGACAAAATATTTGCGCTCGAGACCGGGCTCTCTAGCGATCCTGCCATGAGTTGGATGATCTCCAAACTCGATAAATATTCTCTTGTATCGAATTCGGATGCGCACTCTCTTGATAAATTGGGGAGGGAGGCGAATGTTTTTGATATTGAAAAAGTGAGTTTCAAATCCATAATGGATGCAATAAAGACGCGTAAGGGATTCACGAAGACTTATGAATTTTATCCAGAAGAGGGCAAGTATCATTATGACGGCCATCGGGCATGTGGCATCAATTGGTCACCTTGGGAATCCATGAACCACAAAGACATCTGCACTGTTTGCAGGAAGGAAGTGACTGTGGGAGTTTTGCATCGTATCGCAGAGCTCGCTGATCGTAAACTTGGGTTCCGTCCTCAAGGAGCTGTCCCGTTCCAATATATCGTTCCGCTCCGTACGATTATTTCAAAGACGATAAAGAAAAGGGAAGCGACCGGTGCTGTCACAAGAGAATACGACCGGATTGTAACCTATTTTGGAAGCGAATTCAATGTCTTTGAAGCGAAAGAGGATCGAATCCGGCTTGCCACAAGCCCGGAGATCGCGGATTCGATAATGAAAGTGAAGAAAGGGAACATCCGCTGGATCCCGGGATACGATGGCGTGTTTGGGGAATTGATTCTGGATGAATTAGACGCGCCGAAGAACGCGAGTGTCAGCGACAAGAAACAGACAATGTTAGGGGAGTTTTGAGCTCCTTGAATGTTGAGGATTTCACAGACTCAATTCATAATATGTGAATAAAATATTCATATTTCATGAACGAAGTATTTATAAATTGTGAATGCCATAATCATAGTATGGATTTGCCAAAGCTTTTTTCAACGAGAGAAAGGGTAAAGATACTGGGTTTCCTGCTTGAGCACCCTTCCGCAAAGATTAATATGAATAAACTAGCCCGGGACCTTAAATTAAGTCCTGGGCAGATCCATAAATACATAACAATATTGAGGCAGGAAAAAATCGTCGTTGATGACCAGTTGAAAGAATCGTATGTTACATACTCCTTAAGGCGATTATGGAATATAAAAAAAATCCAGGATGCCGATATCCCAAAAATAGCAAGGCGTTATTTTCCAAAATTTAAAGGTCTAGGAATCTTTGGCAGTTGGGCAAAAGGGGATAATAAAGAGGAATCAGATTTGGACATTTGGCTCAAGTTGGATTTTGAACCTACAGATCTGGAAGTCGCGGAAGCCAAAAAAGCAATGGAAAAATCCATCAGAGCCAATCTGGATATTGTAATCGCATCCCCCAAACGCCTCAAACATCTTCATGAAACAAGCGATATTTTCTATTTTTCGCTATATAACGGAATCACGGTCTGGGGTGAGGAATTATGATTGATTTTAACGATTGTGTAAGGGATGGATTTATTCAAAAGATGGCGCCTTCGATGAGCCAGGCAAAAGAAACTATGAAAAAAGCTTTAGTGCTGCTTAAAGAATCCAAAATGGCATTGAAGGCTAAAGCCCCTAATTCAGCAGTGATGGCCGCCTATTCAGCGGTTCTCGATGCCGCCAGGTCATTGCTTTTCAAAGATGGATATAGGGAAAGAAGCCACGTATGTGTCGTGAAATTCCTGGAAGAAAAGTATTCTGGCCAATTGGACTCTTCTGAAATCATGCTTTTCGACCAATATCGGGATAAACGGCATAAGACGATGTATTCAGGCAGTTATTATATGAGCCTGGAAGATGCTGAGAAAGTAATTCTGTTTGCTGACAATTTCATTGAAAAGCTTATCAAATTGTCGGGAGTCCCGAAGGAAGATCTTTTGATACCTGATCCACTCAGTCATGAAATTGTTGAATTGAAGAAACCTGAAAAATCCTCTTCTGGATTAAAGTTTTTTGCACCAACTGATTGAGTTGATTGTTCTACCCAAACATCCTATTCAAAATCGGTATCACAAAGAGCGAAGCGACAAATCCCGCAATCCCCCCAGTAATCAACCGGATCAAATTCGTGCTCTCGTAATTCCCGATCAGGTTTATTCCGACATCAGAAAGGAATTGTATTCCTCCATCCAGCCCGATAGGAACAATCGCAAGAACAAGAATAATCGGTGGAAGGAACTTCTTTTCATCCAGCTTGAAAACAAACGGATACGCGAGCGCACCAAGAAGCATCGCGCCATAGATCCCGATATCGCGTGCGCACACCGGGAACTTGAAACCTAA
>JBFYLN010000038.1:0-3601 GCA_041305425.1 Microcaldota archaeon
CAACTCCTTATTGGGAAATCACTGCAATGATCAAGGGAACAGAATTCATGCATGAACAGGGAAGATTCCAGGATGAAACCGAAGCGACAAACGCGTTTGACAAGACAGCTGAATCTGGAAGAGTAGTTGAAGTTGAAAAGAAAGAGCAGACAATCAAGCCAAACCCGAACTTTGATTTGACCTCATTGCAGGTTGAAGCTCATTCTGTTTTCAATATTTCTCCGTCTGAAACGTTGGAAGTAGCGCAGCATCTTTACGAAGACTCTTTGATCTCGTATCCAAGAACTTCAAGCCAGCAGATTCCAGAAAGTATAAAGACTAAAGATATTATCAAGAAACTGGCAGAGAACCCGGAATACAAGGAGCTCGCATCTTCATTATTAAAGCAAAACCTCACCTCCCCGCTTCAGGGAAAGAAAACCGATCCTGCGCACCCTGCAATCCACCCATTAGGGCAAAAGGGAACCCTGGAAGGCAGGGAAAAGAAGCTCTACGACCTTATTGTCCGCCGTTTCCTCGCTTCATGCGCGCAAGAAGCGAAAAAAGAGCGGACTGCAGTAAAAGTAGAAACTGGTGGCGAGCGTTTCGATGCGGATGGTGTGATCACGACTTTCCCAGGATGGATTGAATTCTACGGCCCATACTACAAATCAGAAGACAAAGAGCTCCCGAAATTCATGAAAAACGAAAGCGTTGAAGTGGATGATAAAAAGAAAACCAAAAAGGAAACAAAGCCTCCAAAGCGCTACACCCAGGCAAGTATAATCTCGGAACTCGAGCGCCGTCATCTCGGGACAAAATCAACAAGATCCACAATCATAGATACGTTATTCAAACGAGGATATGTCGATGGTAAGCCTATTGAAGCAACTGATCTTGGCCTCAAGGTCTGGGAAGTCCTAAAGAAACATGCACCCGAAATCCTTGATGAAGAGTTGACAAGGAAGATCGAAGATAACATGGAACAGATTCAGGAAGGGAAGCTCGATAAGGATTCAGTTATCAATGAAGGAAAAGAGATTCTGGTCCAGACGCTTGATCGGTGGAAGAAAGACGAGCGAAGGATTGGTGAAGAATTATTGGATGCACTGAAGCTCACTATCCAAAAAGAAAACCTTATCGGCACATGCGACAAATGCGGCCAGCATCTTCGTATTATCCGTATGAAGACTGGAAGCCAATTTGTCGGATGCACTGGTTACCCAAGTTGCAGGAACACATATCCTCTTCCGCAAGGCGCATTGATCAAGGCAATGGATAAGCCATGCAAGGTCTGCCAAAAGCCGACGATCAGCGTCATCCGGAAAGGGAAGCGCAGGTTCGAGATGTGCATAGATCCGGGATGCCCGAGCAAGGCGGAATGGGGAAAGAAGAAGGAGTAGCTGCTCCCATCGAAATTATTGCAGGCACCACTTCCATGCTGGAATAACCTTTATTTTCCTTTTGTCTTTTTCTATTTCAGATTCCTGATCATACGTAAGGATAATCCCATTCTTGATCTTGTAAGCATCCATTGCTTCTACAAGACCTTCGATTTCGCGTTCGCGGTTTTCATCATTCAATTCATAAGTGACCTGGATCGCATCTTCTCCATTTTCAGTAATGAAGTCACATTCCTTTTTCCCCATATGGTAATACGCAACCTTTCCCTTTTTCACAATCTCGTTGAAAACAAGGTTTTCCAGAAGCAATCCCTTATCCTCTTTCACTTCAAGAAGCTTAACATACCCATTATCAATAATATATCTCTTCTTCCTTTCCTGCGTTCCTACTGATTTTGCATATGGAAGGCATGGGATCGCAAGGAATGCTTCTTCTAGATAAGATATGTATGTTTCTACCGTATTTGGTCCAACTTCGATATCTGCTTGTTTTAGGGAGGAATAAATCGCCCGCGGTGTGATCATCTTTCCGATATTCTCCCGTAATTTTTTTATGATGAATATCAGCGCTGCTTCATTCTTGATTCCTTTTCGAGCCATTATGTCCTTGTAAAATACGAGATTGAAGTAGGACTTGAGGATTTTCAGTTTGCTTTGTTCATCATTAAGAAACGTGGGTTCAGGGAAGGCGCCAAAATTCATATACTCTTTAAAATACTTTTTTATGGCGAATTTTTCCTTTGAATATTCGTGTTCCTTTTTGAATTCAATTCCCTTAAACTTTAGGAACTCAATGAAATCCAGCGGGTAAACTGTGATTTCCGGGAACCTTCCCCCAAGAGTTCTAGCTATTTCAGAGCTCAACATTTTAGAATTCGATCCGCTTACTATAGTCTTGTATCCGTTGTCAGCGAGCCTTCTTATGAATTTCTCCCACCCCTCGACATTCTGTATCTCGTCAAGAAAAAAAATCGGTTTTCCTTCTCGTATTTCATGGAATGCTTCAAGTATCAAATCAAAATGCTCGGATTTGAATTCGCTCAACCTTTCATCTTCAAAATTAATGCTGATGAAATTCCGTTCGTCAATCCCTTTTACGCTAAGCATTTTCTTTATTTCAAAGAATTCATAGCTTTTTCCTGATCTCCTTGGTCCAATAATCACAATGGACGGCTTTCCTTTTGCAAGCTCTTCCGGGATTTTGTTTCTTGGAATGTACTCTGGTAACCTATCCCAATTCTCCGCGATTATCTTTTTGATTATCTCCTTCATGTACTATACATAGTACAAAAAAGCTTATAAAGTGTACTATGAGCAATACAAAAACATACTATTGTTGTACTACCAGTAATACAAAAAATATCAATTTTTGTACTATACATAATACAAAACACATATATTTCTGTACTACACGTAATACACTTTCAGAACCCATCTCCCCTCGTTTTTTTAAATTCTTCTCCTTATACGTAATTCCATGCGCTCCATTACTGATGTTAATGTCAAAGGGAAGAAGATCCTTCTCCGGGCTGACCTTAATCTTCCTATCGAGGGTGGGTTGATTGTCCCTGGCCCGCGCATAATCGAGCATGCAAAAACAATTCATATGCTTTCGGAAAAAGGCGCGCGTGTAATTGTCCTTGCGCACCAGGGTAGGAAAGGAAAACCTGATTTTATCTCACTTGAGCAGCATGCGAAACATCTCCATCACATCACGAAGAAAGACGTTGCGTTTGTGACTGACGTCATAGGAAAAGAGGCAAAGGAAGCGATCGCAAGAATGGTTGATGGAAATATTCTTGTCCTGGACAATGTCAGGAACCTTGAAGATGAGGAGAAACCAGTTGACGGCCAGATCGTAAAAGAGCTCGCTCCTTTAGCAGATTATTTTGTCCTTGATGCGTTATCAGTTGCTCACCGGAACCAGGCGAGTGTTACCGGATTCTCGAAAAAAATTCCAAGCTTCTACGGGCCCTGCCTGGTAGAAGACATCGAAGCGTTGGAAAAGCTCAAGCACAGCAAGGATGCGATATTTATTTTGGGCGGCTCAAAAGTCGAGGACTCATTCGCCATCATGAAAAAGTGGCTTCGTGAAGGGAAAGCCAGAAAGATACTAGTCACAGGGGCAATTGCAACACTTCTCCTGCACGCACAAGGCCATAAAGTCGGGGAGTCTATGGACTTCCTCAACCTTTCGAGCCTTGAGACCCACTGCAGCG
>JBFYLN010000039.1:0-6914 GCA_041305425.1 Microcaldota archaeon
ACCTTTGCGAGCTGCTCATTTTGCGGTATGGAACATTTATGAAATTGCTCAAAGCAGCGTCGGAATGGGATCTGCCAAAAAAGCCGGTTGTGATCGATCTGCAAAAAGCCTACGATTCGAAATCATCGAGTTCGCTTCCCATCAGGTTCTCATCCTGTTTTGTCTCAATCGACCCGACCGACGAGGACCGGAACGTTTCTGCCGCGCTCTCTCTTGCCAATGTTGTCCGGTTCTCATCGCTTGCAAAAGCATTCTTGAAAAAACCGAGCGAAGAATTTTTCTTCAGGATTCCCGAATCGTTCGAAAGGAAGGTCGCGAAGATTTCGAAAAAGAATCCAGCATATCAAATCACATTGCCAAAACCGAAAGTAGTCGATGATGTGCTTTGGGGACAGATCAGGAAGGTGCTCCATCAGCTTGCTGCATCAATAGAAAAAGATGGATTCAAAACAATGGGTGGCATGATCGCAGACGATTCAGATGAAAAAGTCCGTATCGCTTTCGCGCTTCAACAAGACTCGCTACCTAAAACACAGGACATTATGGGCCCTCCGCTCGAAATGGAAAACCACGTCATGCAATTCAAAAAACAACACAAACCCGCCCGATTCGAGAATAGAAAAGGCCGAGTCTATGCAGTTGTTTCGCGTGAGATCCGCTCAGTGCTCGATTCGCTAAAGAAGTTTTTTGTTGAATTGAATAAATTGGGGAAGAGCCATCTTGCTTATTCAATCCGGCAAATCAAGTTCGAGAAAATCGAAAAGAAATAAGAAAAAGATCTGGTTGACTTTATAGCAGCAGCTTATCCCCTATCTTCGGTGCAACCGCATCATAGCCGAAATCATCGCGCAATTCAGTTGCGAACTTTTCGCATTCATCCCCATGCACAAGCACGATCTTTTTCGGATTCGCATGCTTTATGAAATTCAGGAGGTCTGTCCTTCCCGCATGCGCTGACATGTCCCTATATTCAACCGGAAGGTCGACTTCAAGATCACGTTCATCCAGGGTGATATATCCGCCATTCTGGAGTTTCCAGCCGTTTGATTCTTCGATGCAATACCCGGTGAAAATCACCTTTGATTGAGGATTTACATTGAACAGATAACTAAGGATTGGCCCACCGCTCATCATGCCAGCTGATGCGATTATCACTCCCGGCTCTTCGATCGCTTCACGCTTGTCCTGCGGCCCTTCGACCAGGGTGACGGTGTTGACATCATTCTTGAATCGTTTCGCGTCCCTGATATATTTCGGGTGCTTCAGGTAGACGTTTGTTATTTTTCTTCCCATGCCATCGACAAAAACCGGGACCTGGGGATGGTATTTCCGGACCAAGGTCATGAGCTCCTGCGTCCGCCCGAGCGAGAATGCGGGGAAAAGCACTGTCCCTCCTTCATCGATTGTCTCAGCGATTTCTTTTGCAAGCGTCTCTTCTGCTTCATGCCTTTCCGGGTGCTCTTTGAATGCATAAGTAGCTTCCATGATAAGCACATCTACATCCTCGACAGGCTTTGCGCCCCTGTGCATCAACGTGTCTTCAAGCTTGAAATCTCCGCTATAGCATATCTTTTTCCCGTTATATTCGATATTCACTATCGCCGCCCCGCTGATATGGCCTGCGTCAGTCATTGTTATTTTCGTATCGCCTTGAGTCAGGAGCTGGTTATATAAAAGCGGATTGAATGCCCTTAGGGCTTTATTGAAATGAGGAATCTGGTATGGAAGATTCGGTCCCATGATTTTCATTGAGTCTGCCCAAAGAAGTTCGCAAAGCTCGACTGTAGGCGGGGTCGCATACCACCTGATATTATTGTTCCGATAAAGTGCGGGTATGAACCCGCTGTGGTCAAGGTGCGCGTGCGAGAGTATCGCGACATCAGGCGAAACGTCATCAATCGGGAATTGCGGCTTTCCTGACGGGTCGAAGATTTTTACGCCGTAATCCAGCATGATCTTCTTATCTGTTTTAAGCAAAAATGCGCTTCTTCCGACTTCGCCGGATGCGCCAAGGCAATCTAATGTAATATCCATGGCATGAGATTCTATGAAAGGTTTTTATAGTTTATCCGTTCTTTTATTCTTACCAGTTTTGAATTTCAGATGCATGATATTATGGAAAGCGCAAGCATACTTGATTTTGGGTGGGTCCTTCTTTTCGCTGCGGCAGCAGGCATGCTGTCGGTTCGATTCCGCATTCCCCCGGTTGCAGGCCTTCTTATTTCCGGAATGATACTTGGCCCGAATGTGCTCCATCTGGTAAGTACTTCTACGATAAATACGTTTGCGGATATCGGTGCGATCCTTTTGCTTTTCATGATCGGGGTGGAATTCAGTATCGCAAAGCTCATATCAACCGGGTTGCGTGCGATTTTGAGCAGCCTGCTTCTTGTGTTTATGACTTTTCTATTGATGCATGAGATCGCCATTTTACTTGACTTTGACCCCATCTCTGCGCTTTTCATCGCATCCATGTTCTCTATGAGCAGTACTGCGATAATGATAAAGATCCTTGAGCAGAAAAAGTTCATCAACCGCCAGGAAGTCCCGGTGCTTGTCACCATGCTGATAATCGAGGACATCATCGCCGTATTCATGCTTACGTTCTTCTCGAATTTCAAGGTGGGGAATTTTCAGCCTGAAGGTATCATCGGTTCAGTCCTAATTGCATTCGGGGTTCTGGCATTCACCTATATTATCCTTCTTAAAGCCATAAAAAAATTCTCTGAAATATTTCTCCAATATCAGGCCGATGACACTATTATTCTTTTTGCATTCACACTTGGAATCGGGTTTAGCGCGCTTGCTTCCATTCTTGGGCTTACGCCTTCAATTGGGGCATTTCTTGCAGGAAGCCTGATAGCAGGGCTTCCCAACGGCCGTGATTTCGAAAATGCAATCCGGCCATTTAGCCTGGTCTTTTCCTCATTCTTTTTCCTTTCGATAGGAATGCTAATCTCCCCAATCGCGCTTATCAGCTCTGCATGGGTGATATTGATCCTTATATTGAGTTTCATGGTGATCATCTTCCTTACCACTGTGTTTTCATTTTACCTTATCACCTCCAGCGGCCGCTCATCTGTTTTTGCGGGCCTCGCTATGATCCCGCTTGGAGAGTTCTCTTTGCTAATCGCCAAAGAAAGCATCGGGGTCAGCCCACACAATCTTGTTGGCATAGCTTCGGTAGCAGTTCTAATTACGTCGATAACCTGTTCAGCCACAATTAGGAGGTATGAAGATTTTTATGTCGCAATAAAAGCTGTTATGCCTGCCAGCGTCCTACATACGCTAAGCGATGCATCATCTTACTTTCGTGGTGTGATAAGCTCATTTGAAGCGAATGGCTATCTGCATAAGCTGTTCATAACTGAAGTCAGGTCCTTAGGTGAAGATCTGGTATATCTCTCAGTATCGGTACTTTCACTCTGGTTCCTGCGCCCATATTTCCAGTTCAGCGTATCATTTGCCGGACTTTCGGTAAGCGCATTCTCTATCGCGATTGTGATTGTTATTCTTATCTCCTTAGTCCCACTCAGGAAAGTCCTTATTTCAGGAAAAAAGATTTTTGATGCAATGTCTGTTATCCTTTCCAGGACCACCTCAAAGGCAAGCAAGTCCTCGATATTGAAGAATGTTCTTATCGCAGCATTCTTCTTTGTCTTGTCCACTAATTCATACTTGATTGTCAGTCTTCTTCTGCTTCCAAAGATATTCAACTGGGTTTCCCCGCTCTTCCTTGCCATATCGCTGCTTTTCCTCTGGAGTGCGATAAGGGCAGCCTCGTTCTCACTATTCGTAGGGCAGATGCGCGCATTATCCATACTCCAAAAAAGGATTACAGTATCTGGCAAAAATTTAATCATTGTCGCCAAGCCGCCTCAAAAGGAAGAAGAGAACAAGCCGTGGAAGCCTAAAAACAAAGCGAACAGGAAAGCCGATGCCACATTCCTTATCCGCTGACGATCATCTTTTCAGCTATAACCTGTGCGATGAAAAAAAACATGTAAAGAATTATCAGGAATACCCCATCCATTTTGTCGAGTTTTTTCTTGAACCTTAGTAATAATATAAGGGCCAGCATGGATAAGATCATGAAGAAGCCGCTTGTTATGGCAAGGGCAGGATATGCTGGCCTTATCGGAGCGATAAGTGCAATTATGCCCAGAGTCCCCATGGAGTCTGCCATCACATTGCCAAGGATATTGCCAAACCCCAATTCTCCATGGTTATGGTTGGAAGCGCGTATGGCAAGCGTGAGTTCTGGAAGGCATGTGCCGACTGCGAGAATCGCTCCTATGAAAAATACCGGTAAGGACAGCATCAGGCCAATCTCCAATGCGGCATTGCTGATGACATGCCCCATGAAAAACAGCAATGCAAGTGCAGCCATAAGAACAAGCAAATTCGTTGCAAGCGTGCGCTTATCCAGCCTTGCTTTTACATCAATGTTTTTGCCGACAGGCTTGCCTTTATGCAGCCAGAACACGTACAATGCATAAGCACTGATAAGCAGCAAACCCTCCAGCGAAGACAGTTCGGAATCGAGGAGAAACAAAACTGGCAATGCAACGGCTATCAAAAACCATTTGGATTTTTTTATTACCGGGCTGTGCAATGCCATGCTATGCGTGCTGATTATCACCAGCCCGACCACAAGCGTCAGGTCCGCGATGTTCGAACCGAAAACGATCCCCAACCCGAAAGACGGCGAACCATTGAGTGCGGAACTTATGCCGATTGAAAGTTCGGGCAGCACGGCGAGCGAACCGACTAATATGAAGCTGATGAAGAATTCGGAGACGTTGAAATGCCTTGATAGTGCCACCAGGCGCGTTATTGCTTCATCCGCGCTTTTTGTGAGCAGGAAAAAGCCGATAGTTATGATAAAAAGCTCTATCAGTACTGGAACCGGGATCATACGTTAGCTTTAAATGATATCCAATATTAAACTTTTTCTATGCCAGAATCTGAACATGTAAGGCGAAGCCTCCTGAATGCTCTTGTCCTTGTTGCCATTTTATACCTGGTCGCCGTTCCATTCTACATGCATTTCGAGAAACTTTCTCCTGTGGATGCATTTTATTTTACGTCCGCAACCATCACAACCGTAGGATACGGAGACATCGCCCCGCAGACAGATATCGGGAAGATATTCACTGTCTTTTTGATATTTTCAGGAGTTTCAATAGTCTTCTATCACATCACCCACCTAGGACAGCTACGGGAGAAGACTGTTGACAAGCAGGTCCTTGACCGGCTTGCGATATTCAGGAACATCACATCATTGCGGGGAAATAGCTACATGGAGAAGCACAAGCCAGGCATCTTGGACTCGCTTAAATCTAAGATAGGGGAAGTTTAGCGGTGTATAAAGAGATGTACCAAGAGAAATTTTGCAGAAATATCCGAGTGATCAGTCCAAGCCAGCAAGAGAAGATTCGCAACTCCTCGTTCGCAATTATCGGGCTCGGTGGAGTTGGAGGGTTTGCGCTCGAAAATCTTGTCCGGATCGGGGCAGAGCGCTTGGTAATTTTTGACCACGACCGGATCGACTATTCGAATTTCAACAGGCAGATATTGGCGAGCGAGGAAACGCTTGATAAAAAGAAAACAGATTCTGCACTCGAGCGCATCCGTTCGATAAATAAAAAAATAAAAGTGCGGGCGTATTCTGATTTTGAGCCAAAGAGGATTTCTGAAGCGGACGTTGTGATCGATGCGACAGATAATCTCAAAACAAAAATCGAAATTGCGAGTACGTGCAGGAAGCAAAAGATTCCTTACATCTTCAGTTCAGCGCAAGATTCCCGCGGGATCATTAGCGTGTTCACGAATTATTCTTTGGAAAAAGCATTTCAGGTGGATGATGCAAAACTCAAAACAAAATACTGCTCCTCTATCATCTGCCCTGCTGCTGCGATTGCCGGTTCGCTTGCCGCTTCGATGGCGATCAATTGTATTTTGAAAAAGCCGATCGTCAAGGCGCCGGAGGCGTTGTTTTTTGACCTTTTTTACAAACGGGTTTTTTGGTAGGGGGAGCTTGGATGAAACGTTATATTTAAATTAACAATTGTTTTATCAAATATAACATGTTGGAAAAGCTTCTCAGGTCAAAAGCAGAGGTTCGGATTCTTGGAATCGTGTTATTCAATCATGGGTTGCACCTCCGGGAAATCTCAAGAAAAGCAGGAGTATCTTCTTTTGAAACAAAAAAAGAGTTGGATAATCTAATCTATCTTGGAATCTTAAACAAGGAGCGCAGGGGCAACCAGCTTATATTTTTTCCGAATGAAAAATGCAGTTTCTTTCAGGAGCTCAAAGGATTGTATATGAAAACAGAGGGAATATTCTCAGAGCTTAAGCAAGGTCTTATGAAGGTCGGCCATCTACGTTATGCGTTTGTTTTTGGAAGTATGGCATCTAACAAGGAAAAGCCAACAAGTGATATTGACCTTATGGTGATTGGGGATGTTGATGAAGCGCACCTATCAGAAGCCGTTTTCAAAATCCAGAAAAAAATCAAGAGGGAAATCAATTTCATCCATTGGAGCGAAAATGATTTGAAAGATAAGGTAAATAAAAACAGTTCATTCCTAAAATCAATAATCCGAAATACTGTATTCCTGGTTGGCGATACAAATGAGTTTGGCAGAATTGTTGAAAAACAGTTTTTTGAACCAGAGCTGAAACCAGAGTTCATTAGGAAGATAAAAAGAAGGATGAAAGGTAAATTCATAAGAGTTAAAGATTTTGGCAAGAGATATGGACTGAAGAAGAAATTAGAGTGAAGCAAAATGGACTTCTACACAATCGAACCGTGCGTGACATCGAATGCATTTGAGATCAAATTCAAGACCGCGGTAAAGATAGATATGAAGAAAGCAGCGATTGCACTCAAAGAGAGTGGCGAAATA
>JBFYLN010000040.1:0-6326 GCA_041305425.1 Microcaldota archaeon
TTAGCTAAAAAAGCAATAGCTGCCCCTACGCAACTCTCACCCAAAATCGCGATCGAGCGCTCAAGGGAAGTGAGTAAAATCGAGGAACGGATAAAAATCCTTTCATCCGAATCGAGTGCAAAAGAGTCCGAGATATCCAAACTTAACAACCAGATGTCCATAATCAATCGTTTGCTTCCGTTCACTGGAATTGACTTTTCGCGCCTGGATACGAAAACCGTCTCGTTCCGTGTTGGAGAGTTCCCTTCCGAGAAATTGGAAACCCTCAAATCTGTATTGGATAAGGAATTGGGAACCTATAATCTCATGTCTCCTTCAAAAGGCAAGACTTCATTATTGATTTTTAAAAAATCAGATAAAAATGTTGACCAGATATTATCTTCAGCTGGATTTGTTTTGACCGAGATCCCAATTGGAACAACTACGCCTGCAAAAAGCAAGCGAACGATTGAAAACTCGCTTTTCGATGCACAGGAGCGGTCTAAGGCAATCGGGCTGGAGCTTGAATCTATTGCAAACGACCAGATGCCAAAAATCCGTGACATATTATACTCATTGGAGATCGAGGCGGACCGTGCTGAGATCGCATCTCGGTTCGGGTTCTCGAAATCCACAGTCGTTTTCGAAGGATGGGTTTTGAAAAAAGATTATCCGAGAATTGAGAAGGTCGCAGAATCATTTGGCGACAATGTCGTACTGATGGATGTGCATTTTGGGCACCATGAGCTCCCTCCTAGCGTGCTTGAAAATCCTAAATACGCATCACCTTTCGAATTCATAACAAAGAATTATTCCCTTCCAAATTACTATGAAATGGATCCGACGTTGATTTACCTTATTGGCATTCCATTGCTTTTGGGAATGATTGTAGGCGATGTGTTTTACGGATTCCTTACGATCCTCGTTTCCATGTGGCTCATGAAGAAATTCGAAAAAAGTTACACAATGTCCAACGTGTCGAAAATATGGTTCTATTCCGGGTTCGCAACAATAATATTCGGGCTCATTTTCGACGAGTGGGCTGGGTTCACGCATTCACATATCTTTGAAATCCTATCAAAATGGGGTCTTCCGGTCCCAACCGAACATCTTTATGTGGGCTTAAGCAGGCTTCACAATCTTTCATTCCTAATCGGCCTCACTGCATTGCTCGGGCTGATCCACCTGGCGATCGGTTTCGCATTGGGCGCGCTTAATGAATGGGGGCATAACAAAAAACACGCTGCAGCAAAAATCGCATGGATCGGGGTCGAGATCGGCGGAACGCTTGCGGTATGCGCATTCATGCTGAACCTGATCCCAACTGAATTCGGTCTGCCGGGCGCTGTCTTATTGGTGGCCTCGGTCATCGTCATCGCATTAACAGAAGGCGTTGTAGGAGTTCTCGAAATCCCCGGGCTGGTTGGCAACGTGCTTTCATACGCGAGAATTGCGGCCATCGGTGTGGTCGGGGTCGTACTAGCAGAGATCATAAATGAGTTTTTCACACCAGTGCCAGAAATGGGCCTGATGTTAATAATCACAGTGCCTTTGTTCGTCGCATTCCACATGATAAACTTGTTCATTGCGATATTCGAGGCTCTGATACAGGGCGGCCGTCTCAATCTTATTGAGTTCCGGTCGAAATTCCTTAAAGGCGGAGGCAAGATTTTCCAACCCTTCGCATTACGTTCATCTAGTTAAAAGATGAGGTGAAATGAATGGCAGAAATAAGCAGTTTGACAACAGGTGGCGCCGCAGCAATTGGCGCAGGATTGGCAATGGGTCTTTCAGCGATTGCAGCCGCATGGTCGCAGGGTTCGCTAGGATCCGCAGCTATGGGTGTAGTAGCCGAAAGGCCAGAGTTCGAGAAGAACGTGCTGATTTACCTTGTGCTTCCAGAAATTCTGGCAGTTCTCGGTTTCGTCATAGCGTTCCTGCTCCAGGGTTCGGTAGGAGCGCACTAACCTCCATTGATGGGACCAATTTAAACGTTCTCATCAGTTATTTGTGATCCTGCATGGAAATCGCTGATTGCGATTTGCGCAGGGTGCCCGTGGTGAAGTTCGCTACGCGGCATAAACTCACAAATTATAAATCGGAGGTGTAATGATGGGTATTGATAAGCTGACTGGATCTCTTATTGACGAAGCCACACGCGAAGCTGCAGAAATCGAAAAGACAGCGCAATGGCATGTGGATTCGATGCTGAAAGAGGAGAAATCAAAAGAAAGCGGAATAAAGGACAAGGCCAGGGCGCAGGTTAATGTTAAGCTTGCGGAGCAGAAGAATGAGCGGATAGCCTGGGCAAGGCTAGAGGCAAAGCGCATAATTTCCGAAGCAAAGGAAGATGCGATCTCAGATAATATCGAGGAATTCTTCAACTCGCTAAAGGATGTTCGAAAAAGCCCGCAATACAAGCTGTTTTTGGCAAAATCCGTAAGCATGGCAAGCGGTGAACTTGGCGAAGGCCTTATAATCCACATTCACAAAGGCGAAGTTCCGATGCTCGGGAAAATCGAGGGCAACAAGGTTGTTGCAGACCTTGAAGGGCTCGGAGGCGCGATCATCGAATCAGCAGACTCCATGGTCCGGATCGATATGCGGCTCGAGACTCTTTTCGAGATAAAGAAGGATTCGCTGCGTAAAGCGATATATGATAAGGTTTTTGCCAAAGGGCAGGAGTAGATTATTGATGTCCTTTCCAGTGATTGAAAGCCGGGCGCTCAAGTACGGGTTCTCGAATGCGCGAGCGAAAGCGATGAAGGGGCTTCTCCTTAATGAGTCCAATCTCGATGAGATGATCAAGGTCCCGACAATCGACTCGATGGTCGAATTGCTCCAGCGCACGCATTATCGTGACGATCTGGTCGCCGCGTCGATCCATCATAGCGGTTCTGAACTCATAGAGCAGGCGGCTGGGAAGAACTTCATGCGTATGGTCGCGAAGCTGCGCAGTTTCACTCCAAAAGAGGACAAAGGCGCGGTCAGGGCATTGCTTCGAAAATGGGACATCATGAACCTGAAGACGATCGTGAATGCAAGGCGCATTAATAAACCGTACGAGGAGATTAAGCCTTACCTGTTCCCAATCGGCGACCTGAGCGAAGCGGATTTCGAGCGCATCGCCAAAGCAGAATCCGATGTTTTTTTCGATGAGATCCGGAAAACGGCATTAGGGGCTGAAATGCTTTCATTATCCACTGCGAATTTTTCAAAAGGAATGTGGGACACTTTCAGGAACGCACTCAAGGACCTTAACATGTTCGTTCAGCTGGAAACCATTCTTGATGCTTATACATATATGTTCATGGACAAGGCTTTGCGCGAAGTGAACAATAAGGATGCAGACCACATACGCAGGCTATTGAAAAAGGAGATTGACGCAAAAAATATCCTTATAATCGAGCGCTTGAAGCTGCACGGTTATCCGTTGGATAAACTCAAGAACAATCTGATTCATGGCGGAACGCTAAGTGCAAGTTTCATAAAATCCATTCTTGAGGCAAAAGATCTGTCTACTGCGGTAATGCTTGCGAAATCCAAATTCAGGAGGCTCAATCTGAATTCTGAATCAGGGCAGGTGACATTGCCTGAGCTTGAAATCGCTCTGGAAAAAGCGATTGCCGGAGAGAAAACGCTTGCGTTCCATAGGTCAGTGCTTTCTATCGGTGTAATACTGGGTATCCTGCTGCTTAAGGAAGAGGAAACAAACAACCTCCGAAAAATTGCAAAGGGAAAAGAGTTTGGGATAAGCGAAAAGGAAGTTCGGGATATGCTAGTAATTGTTTGAATATCAGTATTTCCGGCTTGGCCGGGGTGCAAATAAAAATGGTAAAAGCTAAAATAATTGTGATTGGCGATGCGCCTCTTGTGACTGGCTTTAGGCTGGCCGGTCTTGAACACTGTGTTCAGACCACACCGGACAATTTCCAAAAAGATTTAGAGTCTGCATTGGAAAAGCCCGAGTTCGGAATATTTGTTGTGAATGAAAGCATGATGGTGAATATCGACTGGCGCCTTCGCAAAAGGCTTGAAGGGTCTGCATACCCGGTTGTCATCCCAATGCCGGATAAATCCGGTGCGAGTACGGAAGCAGATGAGATTCGCGGATTGATCAAGCGGGCGCTGGGGTTTGATCTGGCAACCAAATGATGTTTTGATGATTTTGAACAATAATAAAATTTATTGAGGAGATACAAATGGCAAAGGAAAAAGAAGGGAAAAAAGGAGCAGAAAAATCTGCAGAAAGAGAAACAGGAAAATCAATGGAAAAATCAGGCGCTAATGCAAATAAGGGCGGATTTATCCGAAGAATATCGGGGCCTGTCGTCGAAGCGAAGGTAGTGAACGCGCGGCTCTATGATGTCGTTCGTGTCGGAGATTCAAGGCTCATGGGCGAGATCATCAAGATTGTCGGCGGCACTTCGGTCATCCAGGTTTATGAAGATACCTCTGGCCTCATTCCAGGTGAGCCGGTGGAAACAACTCTCGAGCCGCTTTCAGTTGAGCTTGGCCCGGGAATCCTGCGAAGCATATATGATGGGATCCAGCGTCCTCTCAAGCTGATCGAAGAAGAATCCAAAGGTGTGTTCATCAAGCGAGGTGTCCAGGTTTCTCCTCTTGATCGGACTAAGAAATGGGATTTCAAAGCCAAGGTAAAGAAAGGTGACAAAGTTAAAGTTGGGGACATTTTAGGGACAGTACAAGAAACCGACTTGATCGAGCATCGGATACTTTCTCCAATTGAAGGCAGGGTCCAAAAAATACAATCTGGAACCTATACGCTTGAAGATGAGGTTGCAGAAATCGAATTCGAAGGCAAGACAAAACCAGTAAAGATGTATCAAAGATGGTTTGTCCGGAAATCGCGCCCGTGCATTGAAAAGTTCCCGCCAGTGATTCCGCTGGTTACAGGGCAAAGAGTCATCGATACATTTTTCCCGATTGCAAAAGGCGGAACAGCGTGCATTCCAGGACCTTTCGGTTCAGGAAAAACGGTTACTCAACAAGCGCTCGCAAAATACTCGGACACGCAGATCGTGGTTTATATCGGATGCGGCGAACGTGGAAACGAGATGACTGAGGTGCTTAAAGAGTTCCCGCATTTGATTGATCCGAAATCCGGTAAACCGCTTATGGAGCGGACCGTGTTGATTGCGAACACATCGAACATGCCTGTGGCTGCGCGTGAAGCCAGTATTTACACGGGAATCACATTAGCCGAATATTTCCGTGATATGGGTTACGATGTCGCGCTCATGGCGGATTCCACTTCACGTTGGGCTGAGGCTATGCGTGAAATCGGTGGCCGGTTGGAGGAAATGCCTGGTGAAGAAGGATACCCGGCTTACCTGGCACGAAGGCTTGCTGAATTTTATGAGCGGGCAGGGCGTGTAAGGTGCCTGGGTAGTGACGAGCGCTATGGCTCAGTAACTATTATCGGGGCAGTCTCACCGCCAGGTGGTGATATTTCAGAACCGGTTTCGCAAAACACATTGCGTGTTACCAAAGTCTTCCTCGCACTTGATGCTCCGCTCGCATACCGGCGGCACTTTCCGGCAATCAACTGGCTGAAAAGCTATTCGCTTTACACTGATACGCTTGAGGAATATCTTACTGAGAACATCTCATCCGATTTCCCGTCGCTTGTGAAAAGCTCGATGGTGCTTTTGCAAAAAGAGGCAGAGCTTCAGGAAGTTGTTCAGCTTGTCGGGCCCGACGCGTTGCCGGAAAAAGAGCAAGCTGTGCTTTTGATCACAAAGATGCTCAGGGAAGACTATCTTCAGCAGAATGCATTCTCTGAAGTCGATGCGCGATCAGGGCTTAAGAAACAATATTTGATGCTTAAGTCCATTTTGAAATTCCATGAACGGACCAAAGGTGCGTTGGATCTTGGGATCCAGCTAAAAAGGATCCAAAATCTTCCGACGACAGTCAGGATTGGCCGTATGAAGGAGATTCCGGAAACGAAGATGGAAGAGTATGACAAGCTCCATAAGGATATTGATAGCGAGTTCGAGGAATTAATCAAAACACGATAATTTGGGTGGTCATGATGTTGAAAGAATATAAGACAATAAATCAGATAGCAGGTCCGCTTGTCTTTGTAGAAAAGATCGCGGGCGTTGGATATAATGAAATCGTTGAGATCGTGCTCTCCAATGGTGAACGGCGCAAGGGGCAGGTGCTTGATGTCAGTGAAAAAATCGCAGTTGTCCAGGTGTTTGGCCCGACTGCGGGAATCAGTACTGACCAGACAACCGTACGTTTCCTTGGGGAAACAATGAGGCTTGGACTCAGTACGGACATGCTTGGCCGCGCGTTCAATGGAATCGGCGAGCCAC
>JBFYLN010000041.1:0-2543 GCA_041305425.1 Microcaldota archaeon
ATCATTTCGGTCAAAGCAGGCTTGAAGGCCCTCGACGGTGTGATTTCTCCATCGAAATGGGATGAGTCCACGATAAACAAATTCAAGAAAACATGGTCAGGCTTGGCAACTGAATGGACCAAGCTTGCGCTACTGATGACCGAATTGGAGGAGAAGGTTCAGATGGCCGAATCCGAGTAGAAGGTTCAATAAATCGGTGATCCAAGGCAACTAACTCAACAAGAAAGGGGGCGGGTCGTCATCAAAGGCGGCTCGCCCCCGCTTTTTTGGAGGTTTATGAGATTGATTTATTCACCCGTGTCCACTCACATCAACGGCCTTGTAAACCAGTACCATCCCTACACCTTATATAATCCTTTGCGGCAAGCCAACCTGGAACTCCCCGTAGATCCAGATGGCACATTTTATGAGAACTTTGCGGATAGCGGTGGATATCAAATTTACCGGCATTTCAAAAGCGAAACGAAAAGGTGCCTTGTAATCCCAGGGGCCAGAAACCGGAATGGCTCCCACCAAATTGTCATCGATCCAATCCACCAATGCAGGAAATACGGCGAGCTTAACATCAAATGGGCATTTACCCTTGATCACCCATTGTCAGACGACCCTACAGAAGAAGAGTACCGGATCAATCTTGAAAAGTCCTATAGCTGGGCGAAGATGATGTTTGAAATCCAAGATACCCTCTGCCCCGCTACTGAGTTTCTGATCCCATTGCATTTCCGAAATAAGCCAGAGTTGCACCATTACTATGAGGTGATGTCCACACTGAATCCAAAGGGCTACGCCTTCCCGGCCAGGTTCGATCTAAACCTTCGTGGTGTAATAAGGATAGTCTGCACCCTAAGTTTCCTGCACAGCAAGCAAGTCTCCAAAGTCCACATATTCGGCAAATCCTGCAAGGAGATCATCTTTATAGGGGCAGCTGCAATTGGTCTGGGACTGTTTGATCAGTTATCCTTTGACTCAAGAACATGGACCCAAACTCTATTTGGACCTGATCTCAAACACCGCGATCCCAACACCCTCAAATACACCCAAATTGTCGATGACCTCCCAGCATCATCTCTTCTGTCTTATGAGGTGGCGGAAGAATTTGGGATCTCCATCATAGATATAAACACGAAGATCGGAATTGAGCTGCTGATGCTTCACAACGCCTTCGCCATTACCGAGTACACCAATCAAGTAGCTGATCGTGCACGCCACATTGAGAGCTACCGTGAGTTCATAAAAAGACAACGTTACATCTCTCGAACGAATCTTGATTTGGCCGTTCAGATTTTGGAGTTAGCCGTTCAGAAAGGCTATTTGTATCTGGATCGCGTGACTGGATGGCTGTGGTAAAGAAGGCACTTAAAACCATTATAAGGAGGGATAGTTGAAGCTGAAAACCTGGAAAGACACAAAATGCCCTGATCCTGATCTTACCGGGATTCAAGAGTTTATCAGAAAGCTGGATAAGCATGACATGGTCTACAGCGGCATGGAAAATAGCCAGAATGACAATACGAATTGGTTGATTAAAGGTGTACTGGGAAAAGGCTGGAATATGATTGTTAGCGGTTCTGCCGGGTCTGGTAAGTCTATCTTCATAATGGATATGTGCATGCATTTGCTCAGTGGAAAGACCTGGCTCGGCTATCCTGTAACACGTATTAAAAGGGTTCTGATGCTCCAAAGCGAAAATCCCTCTGATATCCTACTGAGCAGACTTCAAAAGACAAGCCATCATTGCCAACTATCCAAGAAAGAATACACAAAGGGATTTATAATTTCGCGCAGGGATAAGAGGTTCACCATCACAAGGGAACAAGATCGAAAAGCCATTATCAAAATAGCCAAAAAGTTCAAACCGGATATCCTGATTTTCGACTCGCTCAGCAAATACCACGAAAGCGACGAAAAAGATCCTTCCGAAATGACCGCCGTATTGGATAGCTTCGATAAAATTCGGTCAGAACTATGGCCAAGCCTTGCGATTATTGTAATACACCACGATGGGCACAATGGCCGCGAGCGTGGTGCCACTTCTATCCGTGCTTGGCCTGAAATCCTAATTGGAATTAAGGGCAGACCTGGGACACCACAAAACATCACTTTCCGTAAATCCAGAGCGATAGATTGGCCTGAGAATTTCCAGGTTAAGGCTGTCAACTACACTTTCATCCGTGTTTCCAACAAACAAACAAAAGGCACTAAACAGCTCCAAGATGTTCCTGTGAATAATTATCTCCGAAAGCACTATCCGAAAGGTTGTACGAAAACGGAATTACGAGCCCTGCTTATGAAAAAAGCGAAATTATCACGGAGGAAAGCTGACGAAGCGATAGAATTTGCCTTGGCTCAGGCGGCCATCTCTAAGGTGAAGGACAAAAAGGACAGCAGGAAGAAGATCATTAAGGCATGAGATACATACCAGATACTGACCAGATGGATACCAACCACATAGTTACCACCCCTCTCCTGGTAAGTAATTATATATAATAATCTCAATACGATAACCAAGAAATAATGCCAACCAAAACCAGTCTGTTAATGGT
>JBFYLN010000042.1:0-5995 GCA_041305425.1 Microcaldota archaeon
ACTGGAAAAAAGATCCTGATTGGGGTTATGATGTTGCAGTTAGCTCAGGTGATGTAGATCTTGCGGTTTTCGACCCGAACCTGTATTATAAGGAGAAGGAATATGCACGGCTCACGAAGGAGCTGAAGAAAGAAAGGAAGGCGTGGCTAAAACAATTCAAGGCGTTAAAGAAAGAGATTATGGATGCTATCTGAGATCGATATGATTTTTTTTCTTCAAGCTTCAAGCGCGTCCTTTATCTCCTTCTTCAGTTTGAGAATATTCGTCTTCCCCTTCTCCTCTTTCTCGATTACGCCTCGCCGAATCAGCTTTTCAATCGAGCGATTTATAAACAGGTTTATACATAAATAACACCATGGAAGTATTTCTAATCCCACTCGCTCTCGTAATCGGCATCATCGCCGCATTGATCGGGATCGGTGGGGGTGCGCTTATTGTTCCATTACTGATGTTCACCGGAGTAGAAGCGCACAGTGCGATCGGCATCGGAGTTGGTGCAGTCGCAATCACGAGTTTTTCCGCGCTTTTTGAATATCTGAAACAGAAGAGCGTTGACCTGAAGCTGACACTGATTTTAGGGGTGTTTTCAATTCCTGGTGCGATCTTCGGTTCATGGCTTTGTGAAATTACCCCATCAGGAACTCTGCAACAACTGTTTGCGATTCTGCTCGTGGTGATGGCAGCAGTCGTTTGGAACCGGAAAGCGCTCGAAGGGAAAATTCCCCGCGGTTCGCTCGAGATGGAACGCAAACTCGAGACCCAAGACGGAAAACTGTACACATATAAAGCTCCGCTAATGCTCCTTGCTCCAGTGAGTTTTGCAGCTGGAGTGCTTGCAGGATTCTTCGGAATCGGGGGCGGGATTTTGAAAGTCCCAGCTATGGTGCTTAGCGGCATTCCGGCACGTATTGCAGTTGCGACTTCTACATCTCTTGTTTCTGTGAATTCCGCTACATCAGTTGCATCGCATGGCGCAATCGGCCCTGAGCTCTTGGTTTATCTGCTTTTCCTCGGGCCTGTCCTAATGGTGGGAGCGGTTATCGGAGCACGGCTCTCCAAAGATTTGGATGCCGAGCATTTCAGGAAGCTTTTTTCTGTTGTGATGATTGTTTTTGCGATACTGCTTTGGGCCAAGTGAATGATAATCAATTTGGCAAATTTAAATTTCTTCGTAGGCTATGCCGAATTCTTCACTAAGCTTCTTTACTTTTTCTTTCTGCTTAGCGTTCGAACTTTCCTTAAGCATAATAACTTTATCAACCGGATCCACGCTTTTTTCAATCGCCTGCTTAAACAACTCCCCGTCCAACGAATCGATCGCGTATTTCGGGCAAATGTGCCCAACTGCCATATCATCATGCTCTAGAATTATTTTCGTGAACTCGCGAGCGTAGTGCCCGCCACCGATACCAAAGGCAGTATTCAGTTTCCTGTTTCGGGTTTCCGAACCCGAAGACACTGCATTATACACCGCATTCGCTACAACCTCTCCCGCCCTTTCATCAATCCATTCCTTTTCGCTTGATCCGATTTCGACAAAAACCATGGGTACGCGAGCGAGCGGCCCGTGATGGTCTGCCTCGATAAACAATGGCCAATTAAGGTTGAATTTTTTATTTGCCTGATCCAGTTCCATTATCATTCTCTTGAGCATCCAACCGGATGCGATATTCAGTTTCCTATCTTCCCCTCCCATCCCTGCCTTTCCCCAATTCCCAGGGAAATGCGCTGTCAGCATCGGCTTTGGATCTTTGCTTTTGTGCGTACTAAGTATGATCAGGCAATCTGTTTCATAGTCCGTTGGCACTTCGAGAACTGAAGGAGCATCCACATCAATCAATTCGCAATCCGGCCCGAGTCGCTTTAATGTGTTCGCGATATTCACGCTCGCAGGATTGGATTTTGTGTTTAGAATCATTGGCATATGAATCGGACCCCAAATCTCAAACAATCAGGAACATCATAGTGCAAGCGATCGGGACGATGATATTGTCATCGAGCGGGAAATCGATTGATTCGATTATTGCTGCAATAATGGCGATCGGGATTACAATCGGCCCAACGAAATGATATGCTGGCAACGAAGCGATGAAAAAGGCAACGCTTCCCTCAACTGTTTTGCGCTCGCTCCATGGCAGCCTCACCCTTCCAATTTTCCCGATTATTGTCGAAAGGCTATCTCCAAATGCGATGATGACAATGGACGCTGCGATTTCCGGGACACTATGTAGAAATCCAACAAGAAATAGTGAACCCATTGCATAACAAGCAGAACCCCAACCTGGGAAAGGGGCATGAGGGCGCTCGAACCGTTCAACAAACCACTGGACCCACTTGATTTTTTTCCCAAGTAATAATTGATTTACAATCACAAAACCAAAAACCACGATCAGGAACAGTGCTGCCATCAAAGTATTGCGCCCAAGATTTAGCAAAACCGCAAGCGCGATGATCCCGAGCAGGAAATGGACAACCTGCCGCTTCAATTCCTGGGCTATCTTTTCTTCCATTGGCTATACCTCTTGTACAATTCATCTGCAACAAGTATGGAAATGAACCCTATTGGAAGCGCCGCAGCCACGTCTTCAAAAGTATGCACTCCCAAGTTTATTCTGGTGAAGCAAACAAATAAGGCAAACATCAGAACCGGAATGAACGCTTTCCGGTCCAGCAGGGAAAACGCGAGCGTAAATGCCATTGTTGCATGCATGCTTGGAAGCGAGAAACTAGCCGGGCAAATTACTGCGGCATCATCAAAACATGGCCTTGGGACTGCGAGAACGTTTTTCAGGATTGTCGCGGCAACATATGCCACCATGAGCGCGAGTCCGAATCTTATTCGCTTATCAAGGTCCCGTACCAGGTAAATTCCGATTATGATGATGAGCGCTGCAAAAATAATATCATTATCTATAAGCAATCCGATTGCAGTAAGCCATCCAAATTTTATGCTTGCAATCGAGCCTGTAATCGAGAATCCTTCAAAAACCATTTGATCAACAACAAATGCTATTCCGTTTAACATTAATCTCATTTGCTTTAAATGTTTAAAAAGTAGAATGTAAGGAGCCCGACAACAACTATTGCAAGGAAATAGAGTGCGGATTGGGATCTTCGTTCATCTATATTCGCAATGTAGAATGAAGCAAGCAACGCATAAATGATCAGGTAAGCTGGAACCAATGAGAATGCAAAATCCAATTGTGGTGCTGTGCCTGCGCTCGCTCCACCGATAGCTTCACCTACCCCGGAACTCGTCCCAACACCCGCATCGCTTACAAAGAATTCCGCCATTGATTGCAGCAGATTAAGGGTTATCTTCAATATCAAAGGGACAAGCAACCCACCAAACACCAATGTATATTTTTGCATTGAAAGCAATCCAGCCCGCTCGCGCCGGACTTCCACAAATTGGAGCATATCTTCCCCGAGCTTATTTAGCTGGCCAAAGGAATTGGTGGAAAAAACATGCCGAAGCATTGCGCACGCCCTAGTCAACATCGGGCTTTTGTTTCTTGAACCGAGGTCCTCGAGGACCGCATCAACACTCAGGTTTGCGCCGATCTGTTTTTTTGTTTTGCCTGCTTCAACTGATAGCGGCCCGTAACCCGCGCGTTCGATAACTGCAAACAGATCCTCAAGGCGAGTGGATTTAGGAAGGCTGGAGACTGCAAACAATGCATCAGGCAGATGGCGCTCGATCTCTTCCATCCGTTTGTCGGAATCGTATTTGCTATAAACCAGGTAGCCGCCGCAGATGCATCCAAGCCCAATTCCGATTATCTGGAAGCCCTGTGGAAGCAATAGTAATGACAGAACCAATATCCCAGCTGGCATCAGGATCGTATAATCCTGCGAGCTTCCGGATTCCAAAGCGGATTTTGGGAGCATGGATTTTGCCAGCAGAAGGATGCCGAAACTGATTAGAGGAAAAATAACTAACATCGCGATTGCCATCATTGCTTTTTCAGGCGCGCTACCGAGCGTGAATTGTCCTAGGACTGAGTATACGAGAAAGAATGTAGGAAGGACTGCGGCAGACATGATGAACAAAAGGCCGAAGATCGCGCTCTTTGACGCATACTCGCGCAGCGCATGCCTTTGGATCGAGAGCATCTCATCCCCTATTCTGCTAATTTCTTTTCCTGAACTTCCAACTTCATAAGCAGAAATTAATTGCGATACTGCTCGTTTGATTGCAAACGAATCATAGGCAAGCAGGATCCTTGAAAATGCCTTTTGCAATGTGCTTCCCTTGCTGATATCTTCTACAATCGGCTTGAGTTCCGGCTCATCGTAAGAAACAATCTCGAGTGCGCGAGCGAACGGGATTTTCATATCTAAAAGCATCCCGAGCGTTCGCAAGACAAGGGGAAGCCTGGATTCGAACTCTGCGCTTTTCTTTTTCAATTCTAATCCTGGAAGCGAGAGCAGAAAAATGAACGCGAAAGCGAATCCGATCAATCCGAATAATGGGGTCTCGGACATGAGCAAAGCGAGGAGTGCTGTGAATATTCCAACGAAAAATGAAATGAAAAGCGAAGCGCCTGCGAATTTTTCCTTTGAAATTTCTAATCCAAGTTTTCCTATCGGGTCGAGCATTTTGCTCTGTATTGGAACTGATGGAGCGAATTTGGATATTTTAAGCATTAGTCCGAGCAAACCCATTCAGTCGCCTCTTGTTTTTTTGTCACTCCTGCCATTGCTCCTGCTTTCACCAGTTCTAATCCCGTATAATCCGTCCTGAACCGAATCGTAAAATTTCCTGAAATCCTTATCAGTCTTTGCGAACAATTTTTCGCGTTTATCCAGTTCCTTTCGGATTTCCACCTTGTCGCTCCCAAGCTTCTTTGCTAATTTTTCAAGAATCGCATCGATATTTTTCGAGCGTACGAGCACATCTTTTTTCGCATCATGGGTGAAGATCGGGATCGCATTCTCATTGATATCACCAATGCCCGAAATCTCTACTATCCTCCGCACTTCCCGTGTTTTCCTCTGCAACATATCATACAAAAGCATTCTTCTTTGCACCACGATGCAGTCGATCGAGCGCATATCCATTCTTGAAATCCCGAATGTGGAGAGGCGGGCCAAAGCTTCGTTTGCAGATTGCGCGTGAACTGTGGCATAGCTTCCTCTTGCTTGTCCTGCGAGGATCACATCGAAGAGCGCTTCTGCTTCCTCTTTATTCCGAATTTCTCCAACAATCATCCGGTCAGGCCGCATACGAAGCGAATCATAAACCAAATCCTTAAGGCTTATGCCCATCTCCCGATTCGCAACCAATCTGAGCTGGTGCGAATGCGGAATATTGATTTCAGGTGTTTCTTCTGCAATAAGAATGCGCTCGTTTGAAGGGACGAAAGAGAAAAGAGCATTCATCGTAGTTGTTTTTCCGGATGCTGTGTTTCCTGCAATGAGCACTGAGCTGTCTGCCTGCATTACCAAAGATAAGAGAGCAAGCGATTCGTTTGTCAGTGTCTTTGTTTCAACAAGTTCTTTTGGCGAGAACGGGCGCTCGCGGAATTTCCGAATCGTCATTTCTCCTGCTGAAACAGGAGGAAGCGACGCGTGGAGTCGTGAGCCGTCAGGAAGCATGGCATCCAGGCGCGGGTTTTGAACAGTTATATGCCGTCCGAGCCCGCGTGCCATTTTGTTTACAATATCCGAAATCGCGCTTTCCTTTGTGAATGCTGCATTAACAGATTCCCATCCGACATTCCTTTTGTAAACATAAACCGGCTTGTTCAGCCCGATTACCGATATCTCCTCGATTTCCGGATCTGCAAGAAGAAGATCAATGAATGCAAATCCGTAGATATGGAGAAGAGCGATCTTTGACAGGTATTCGGTCTGGTCTGATTCGAGAAAAATCGAATTCTCATGCGCATGTTTCTGGATCAGGCCTTTCATCAGCTCTTTGCTTTCTTCCCGGTTCTTCGGGTCTTTGGTTCGGGTGATCTCCTTGAACTTCTGCTCGATGGCTTCGATC
>JBFYLN010000043.1:0-3317 GCA_041305425.1 Microcaldota archaeon
AGAAAGTGAAACCCAAACACACGCTATTTTTTTCAGGGGACGATGTGGAACTGAAATCAGTGGACGAACTGATAGGGACAACAATCAAAGCCTACTTCGAAGATTATCTGAAACATGATTATCATGGCAAGGAAAAGATGTATGTTTTCATTGACGAGATCCACAAGATAAAAAATTGGCAATTGTGGCTAAAAAAATATTACGACCTTCGGTATAATATAAAGTTTATAATTTCCGGGTCGTCTGCTGCTAAGATAAAGAAGGAGCAGATGGAATCTTTGGCTGGAAGAATCCTTGAATTTATCCTTTATCCAATGAATTTCAGGGAGTTCTTGGTTTTCAATAATGTGGATTCAAGCCTTCAGGTAATAAAATTAGATCAATTGGACTCCGAGGCTCTTTCAAAACTTAAAACTATCGGGCCGATAAAATCTCTCGAGATAAAAAAAATATTCGATGAATATCTGCTTGTAGGCGGTTTTCCGGAGTGGTTTGAAACAAAGAATATCATCAAATGGCAAATGAAAATACTTGATGATATAATAAAAAGGGTGATATACGACGATGTTGCCACACTTTATAATATAAAAAATCCAGCAAAGATCGAATCCCTATTCTTTCTCCTCTGCGCGCTTCAAAGCAGGGCTTATTCTTATAATTCAATGGCAACTACCTTGAAGATGGATAATGAGACTGCAGAAGCATATGTCGGTTATTTGAAAGAAAGCTTTCTTTTATTTGAATTGCAAAATTATGCGTCTTCTATAGAAAAGCAGTTGCGGAAGAATTACAAGTACGTGATAGTAGATTCCGGGGTAGGAAACGCTTTTGAAAAGATAACTGACCTTTCAACCCTTGATGAGGATTCGCTTGGCTATATTGTCGAGTCTGGTGTGCAGCGGATTCTTTGCCAAAGCGCAAAAAAGGATATCTCCAAAGTTTTCTATTGGAATGATAACCTAGAGGTTGATGCGGTTCTTGATATCAACGGAACGTTGGTTCCAATCGAAGTAAAATACCGCTCATCAGCAAGGGATTTCGAAGGCCTGAAAACATTTATGGAAAAATACGACTTGAAAAAAGGGATTGTCATCACAAAAGATGAATTGAGAATGTCTAAGGAAGATGGAAAAGAAATATTCTTCATTCCTTGCTGGATGTTCATGGCTATTTTAGAATAGTCAAAGCCGTATCCTCATCCCATCCTCAGCTATCAACGTATTCTTGAAGATCTTTTTCGCAGCCTCGAGCACTGGAGAAAAATCATCCGAATAGCGAGGGCTTATATGGGTGAGCACAAGTTGTTTCACTCCCGCTTCTTTTGCAACATTCGCCGCATCCTCTGAAGTCGAGTGGTCCCTTTCCTTCGCTTCCGCAGCGCGCGACGGGTCGAAGGTCGATTCATGGATAAGCAGGTCCGCGCCTTTCGATGCAAGTACGGTCCGCTCATCATACGTCGTATCCCCTGAATATACAACACGAACGCCGGGCTTTACCCAGCTCACATCATTGAGTTCGATCCGCTTCTTATCTATTATAATATAGCCATCCTTCTGGATCTTTTTGAACAAAGGCCCAAGGATCCCCATCCCCTTTGCTTTTTTCTCGTCGAACTTACGGCGCGGCTCTTCCTCGATTATAAATCCAAAAGATCCCCGTGTATGTTTCACCGCAAAAGCGGAAACCGAAAATCCGTTCCCCTGGTACAACGGTCCGGGTTTTATTTTCTTCACCTGCGCGAATTTCCCATAGCGCTCGACGAATGTGATATCTAATCCTGGAGGAACAAAAAGCACGATCGGCCGCGGTGCTGCAGAAGAAAGCCGAAGCGTCTCTAGCATTCCGAACAATCCGAGGTAATGGTCAAGGTGCGGATGCGAAATGAATATCGCGTCGATCGACCCGAACCCGGTCTTGAATTTCATCATTTGCCTTTGGCTGCCTTCGCCGCAGTCGAAAAGCATCTGCGAGCTCCCGTACTTCATGACAATCGCTGGCATGCCACGCTCTGTTGTAGGGATCGAACCAGATGTCCCAATGAAAATTATGTCTAACATAAAAACAACTTACAGGAGAAACATATTTATTCATGCTCGTTCCAGAAAGTTGTTGGGAGGATGAGTATGCCAAACAACCACTTTGTAACCGGGATGCCAAAATCCGGAAAGACGACGCTGCTCACAAAGCTTGTCGCGAAGATGAAAGCGCAGGGTTTGCGTGTCGGCGGTTTCCTAAGCCCACAAGTCAAAACCCACGGTACACGGACCGGGTTCGTTGTTCAGGATATCGAAAGCGGCAGGACGGAAATCCTTGCTTCAGTGGATATCGACGGGCCCAAAGTCGCCAAATACCATGTGGATATAAAATCGTTTGAAAACCTTGCGCTTCCTGTATTGCGCAACGCGCTCCGTTACGACGTTATCGTCATAGATGAAATCGGAAGGATGGAGATGAAGAGCACGAAATTCGGCGAGGTTTTGGCTGATATTTTTGAGAGCGAAATCCCGATAATCGCCACGTTGCATCGCGATTATATTGAGGATTTTCAGGCTTGGGGCGATGTGCTCATGCTCACCCCGTCTAGCCGCGAGAGGATTTACGCTGACATGATTGAAAAAGTGGCGGAGATCAAAGCAAAAAAAGAATCCAAGAAACAAGAAAGCAGAGCGAAATCCAAAGCAAAAGAGAATTCAAAAGTAAACAAAGTGAAGCTTGGTAAAAAGAAAAAAACTCAGGTAATTACGAATAAGAAAACAAAATCGAAAAACAAAAAAGCGATCCGCTCGAAACAATCCGATAAGCGCAAAGCATGGCTGAGTGCTGCGAAAGATAAAGCGAAAAAAAGAAAAACTTCATCCAAATCCGCGCATGAAGATTTCGATAAGATCGCCGATGATATACATAAGCATCATAGGCAAAAAGGGGAATCGATTTGGCGTGGACAACACATCAATCCCGAATCCGAGCCATCAGAATCTGAAAATTCGAGGCAGGAAACAGAACACCCAACTCAGGAAACAAGACATAAGGCATCTGATACCGAACATTCATCACAAGATACGAACCCCGAAACGCCAGACTCAGAGCCCGAGCACCACAAGCGAGGATGGCGCAAATGGGTAAAGGAGCATGTTGGGGTATAACGTGTTCAGATAAAAGTCTAGTTTCATTAATCTATTTCACATTAATTGATAAAGAATAACTTAATAAATTAATTCCCGTCTAATATATTAATGCATAAATCGAGAAGGACAAATCTATTGCTGGCTTTCGGAAGTCATGAAGGCAAACTGGGAGATAGAAAATTCTCTGCCAAT
>JBFYLN010000044.1:0-5105 GCA_041305425.1 Microcaldota archaeon
ATGTTATCTTCAACCAGCCTTGGCATCAGCTCATCAACTATGAGCCTGAATTCAGATTCGTTCACCTGTTTCTCGGAAATATTATATTTCTCATCCATGTAGTAAAATATCCGGGCGAGAGGAGAGATGTGCTTGTATATGAATCGCTTTTTCCCATAAACACCGATCTTTTTTATGACTCCGAACTTTTGGAGATTTTCAAGATATTGCTGGATTCCGCTTGGGTCATCTTTTGCTATCAATTTGCGAGAAAAAAGGTAGCTTGAGATTTCGCTTGAAACAACATGCCCCCCTGCGATTGCACGTAAGATCCCCTCGTAAGTCGCAGAAATGCTCCTTTCTTCTTCCACGAATATCTCTCCTATCAGGGCCGGCACTGTCCTTATGGATTCTGAAATTGACCTAGCTAATACATCTCTGGCTTTTTTTGTTGGGTCAAAATTATCCGCTGAGAGCGGTTCGCGCAGGATTATCGCTGTTTCAACGAGTTCTTTATTACCTATTCCAGATTTTGACAACGCATTGGCGCAGTCTTCAAAGCGTATCAGCCATATCGGGAACTCAGCAAATAATCCGAGCAACGATGAATGAGAAGAGAATAGTTTTTTTGAGAGGAATAAAGTTGAAGAGATAAGGATAAGCCTGCCATTCTTTTTCATCGCGTGTAAAGTGTCAAAAAAATCATCCCCTAACCTGTGGAATTCATCAACGACAACCGTGCTCCCGGATGCCAAAACGCGTTTGAGCAGCTCAAGGAAAGTCTCATATGAGATCGTCCTGTCATCTTTTTTCACTATAATGCTCCTGTCT
Organism: Microcaldota archaeon; assembly: GCA_041305425.1. Taxonomy (GTDB): domain Archaea; phylum Micrarchaeota; class Micrarchaeia; order Anstonellales; family Bilamarchaeaceae; genus CAILMQ01. Next base: position 811 of record JBFYLN010000044.1, read on the forward strand.
TTTTTCACAAAAAAATACTCGTCAAACTTGAGAAAGTTCTCTACGAGGAAAGACTTGCCGGTTTTCCTTCTCCCATAAACAAGCGTCCACTTGGGTGTTTCTCTCAGCCTCTTCGTCTCTTCAGGTCTTTCTATAATCATGGTAAGTATAATGCTGGTTATACTTTTATAAACCTTACCAATCGAATCCATGGCTTCCTTACCGCAGGCTTATATTTCTTTTCTAAGATATATCAGCACCAAGGTGGTCTCATGTTCGAGGACATCATAAAAGCAGCAAAATCAGATGCGTCTTCTACGGCAACAAAGAGTTCAGCTACGGAAAAATTATCAGACGATCCGGATTCTTCAAACACAGTACGAATTTCTGTCGTTGGTGTCGGCGGTGCAGGTTGCAATTGCGTCAATCGCATAGCGAATATGGGCATAAAGAGCGCCCGGACTATCTCGATAAATACTGACGGCAAGCATTTGAATATGATCAAGGCAGACAAAAAAATACTTATTGGAAAAACTATCACACGCGGATTAGGTGCTGGCGGCGACATGAACGTTGCCAAAAAAAGCGCGGAAATGGACCGTGAATTATTGAAGCGCGAGCTTGGCGAGAATGAGTTGGTTTTCCTCACAGCAGGTATGGGGGGTGGAACTGGTGGCGGAGCAGCCCCGATCGTCGCAGAGATCGCAAAAGATATGGGCGCTATAGTAGTCGCAATCGTAACCTACCCATTCGCCCTCGAACGAGTCCGCTTAAGAAAAGCGCAGGAATCGATTCAGGCATTAGTTGAAAAATGTGACACTGTCGTCGTAATCGACAATAACCGTTTGGCAGCATATGCTCCAAATCTTCCAATAAACAAGGCATTCGAACTGGCTGATAGCATTACTTCAAGGGCAGTGATCGGGATTTCTGACACTATTATGTTCCCGAGCCTTATAAACGTGGATTTCGCTGACGTCCGTGCAGTCATGCAAGGCGGCGGGTTATCCATGATCTCGCTTGGCGAGGGTGTAGGAGTTAACCGGGTTGATGAAGTCGTGAAAGACACTTTATCGCATCCATTGCTCGATGTCGAATACGAGAATGCCAAAGGTTGTCTACTCCATCTTGAAGGTGGGGCAGACCTGACTCTTGGGGACGCGATTCATACTGGTGAAAAGATAACTGCGTCATTCGATAATGCCGCACATGTGAAAATGGGCGCAAGAGTCAACCCTTCATGCACGGAAAAGATCCGCGCTACTGCGATAATCACTGGCGTAAAATCCCCATATATTTTGAAAGGTGGCCCCAGCAGTTCTGGCAATTCGGGCATATCTTCCTCAAACGATTCACGGCACGGGGAAAATGATTCGATCGAATACCTCTGATTAATCCAATATTCTTTAGGTGTTGTCAATGTTTACTTTTGATCCGTTAGTTTTGCTGATGTGGATAGCAGTAATCTGCTTTTTTCCTGGCTGCCTTATTTCTTTTTCGATATTCCGCAAGCAGGCATTCTCAAAGCTTGAAAAGCTTTTCATCGGCTTCGGGTTGGGGATAATTCTTGCGCCGCTCATCCCATTCCTTCTGTATTTCTTTCTCGGGATCGAATATTCATATACAATCGCTTTGCTTACTGTTGTTCTATTTTACATCATCGGCATAGCATTGGTATTCTTGAGCAAGGTTTATGAGGATTTTAAAATTCCGTCAATCAAACCAGAAGATCTCAAGTTTGAGAACCTTCCATCTAAAATCCCAAGCCTTTTGCCTGTTCTTCTTTTGCTAATCGTCCTTTTTTCATTCCTCCTGCGTTTCCTTTCATACACTCCGATCTATCAGGAACTCGACCCGTATTTCTATACATATATCTCCCAGCAGATTCTCGTGCTTGGACATAATCCTGTAAATGACCAGACGGCATGGTACCCGGATGTGCAAATATCGCACAGGCTTGTGCCAGAACTCGCATATCTTGAATCATTATGGTATTCTTTCTATACTGGCGGAAGCGGGCAGTATGATAATCTTCTTCTTGCCGCAATCGCATCCATTTATCCTCCATTGCTTGCCGCGTTATCTGTATTTTTCCTCTATCTTTTCGTTTCCATAACATGCAAAAAAGAATGGGGCGTGCTCGCTGCAGGAGTTGTAGCTTTCCTTCCGATTTTCGTTTTCAAGACCGCAGCTGGAGTTATGGAAGTACAAACATATGCCTTTTTCTCGATCGCTTTTTTCCTTGCCATGTATGCGATGATGCTCAAAGAAAAAAATATGCTGTTCGCTTTTTTAAGCGGGCTCGGGTACATCGCAGTCATCCTCGGTTCTTCATCCGAACTTCTCGTATTCACATTCCTGCTCCTCTTTATTCCGCTTCAGGGGATTTTCATATTTTTTGCCAAAGAGGATAATGCTGAATTCAAGACGTTTATTACAAACAATGCAGTGGTCTTCGCTATCGGCCCATTGTTTGGAAGCTCGATAATCAAAGGTATTTTCTACAATGGTTCGCTAGGGATCACGTACACGCTCGCATTCTTCATAGCACTTGCATTTTCCGGTGCGCTTTATCTTTTACGAGAAAAGTTTTCTGACCGTGCGATGCAGCGGAATATTTTCCTGCTCATGATTGTTGTCGGAATGATTTTCTTCTTTTTCACACCAATTGGTGACCTGATAAAGAATATTGCGATCTCCGGAGTTGGATTTGCCAAATTCAACCTGCCCTTAGACCAGACGATCGCCGAGCAGAACTTAGCAGGTTCGGATTTATCCGGATCTTTTGGTTTCATATCAATGAACTTCCCAAGCGGTCTTGACATGTTGCTCGTGCCATTTTCAGTTGCAGTGAATATCGGTTTTTCATTTGCGACATATACTCTGAACCTTATTCTTGGGACCAATGTTTCCTTTGAACCCAAAGCTAACAACCTGTTATTATTTTGGATCGCGCTTTTTGCAGGATCGATTGTTTACTCTTTGTATCGTGCGTTCACAAAAGAGGACAACAATACGTTCGCTATTCTATTCATCGCACTCGTTTTCCCACCATTATTCATAGGGCTTATCAAGGCGAAATATACGATATACGCCGGATTCTTCATGGCAGCTGCGATCGCTTTTGCATTCAATGAGATTGGTATCGGTCTTCCGAAACTTTTGCCGAATATGGAAAAGGAAATCTTTCTTGCTCTCATTGCAATGGCTCTGATCTTAATCATTAGCCAGTTCGCGATGAGCGCAGGCGGATTTGCGCCCGCTGTCCTTTCCTCGACATTCAAGGAGAGGTTCCAGGATAATCCTGCTGCTTTTGCTTCAAAATTCCAATCCATGTGCACACGACTTAGCGCGCAAGGCATAAGCGAGGATTCACTCTGCACCCAATACCGCAATTCCGGGCTTCCGCTATGCACCTCCTACGATTCCCCGATTTGTGAAATCGCATCTGACCCTGTTGCTTATGCTAGTAAAGGCACAAACGAGCAGTTCAGCACCAAGCTTTGCTACTATTCTTTGATCTCTGACATTACAAATCCGAAAAACGAAGAGCTCGCGTCAGCGAATTTCCGCTGCTCGCGCGTTACGACATATTGGATTGAATCGATGGAATGGATCAGGAACAATACCGCGCCCGGTTCGCGCATAACGAGCTGGTGGGACTATGGCCACTGGGAAAATTTCTTTGGGCAGCGCAACGCAGTTATCCGGAATGATCAGACTACGTCTCCATTCATGGTCGGTGAAGTCGCGCACGCTTTCCTTGACGGGACTCCGGAAGAGCTGGCGCAGTTCATGCGAAGCAGAAATAGTTCGTATGCGCTATTCGATATGGAGCTTATTTCAAGCGGCAGTTCGCTTGGCGGAAAATACGGCGCGTTGAATTACCTTTCATGCGCACGCGACAACCTGACAAATGTTTCTTTCCAGCCAGGCATGTCGGTTTGTGAAGCAGACCACCTTTGGGAAACGATTTATATCCCGAATGACGCGACAGGAAGGGGATGCACGATTTCATCTAGTGGAAACAAAACCGGAGTACTCGCATACCATGCATACTGGACATGGAGCCAAAATGTCCCGATGAGGCAAAGTGCGACTTATCCGAGCCTTCTAGGAATCAATTGCCTTGGACAATATCTTAATGATCCGCAAACATTGGCAGTTTGCCAGCAATACATTTCTATGAAGCCAGCATATTGCATTGGCGATCTGACTTATGCAGATGGGAATCCTGGGTATGGCACATATCTCCTCAATGAAACCTATCCGAATGGGGATCTGAAGCTCAACAAGGCGATACTCGGTTTGCCAAA
>JBFYLN010000045.1:0-3296 GCA_041305425.1 Microcaldota archaeon
GGAAAAGAATTGCGTGTCATTTCCATGGGTGATGTTGACACCGAAGCGTGCGGCGGCACCCATCAGATGTTGAAGACAACTGGCGAGATCGGCGCTTTTAAGATTGTCAAGCGCGAAGGAATACAAGATGGGATCGAGCGAATCATCTATAAGGCTGGAGATGTCGCGATTAGATTTACACAGGAGAAGGAAGACCTGTTGCGAACTTCTTCCGATGTTCTGAGTGTCAGTGAAGGCGAATTGGTGCAGACTGTCGAGCGCTTTTTCAAAGAGTGGAAAGAGCAACGAAAATCCCTCGAAAAGCTAGGGGTGCAGATGGTCGCGATCGAAGCGCGCGAAATCATTGAACACGGAAAACAAAAACCCATTGTCCGGATTCTCGAGCTTGATCAATCGATGCTAAGGCAACTTGGGCAGGCGATAGCAGAAAGCGACTCTTCAGCTGCCTGTTTGATGAACAAGGAAGGAAATCTTATCTGCGCTGCTGGAAAGAATTCGTTGTTCAAGGCAAAAGATCTGCTAAACGCTGCAGTCCAACAACTGGGCGGAACTGGCGGCGGGTCTGACCGTATTGCACAAGGCAAGGTCAAGAACGTCGGAATGGTCGAGTTTTAATTTCCAGATTATCTCTGGAATGCAACTCGCCTTTCTTGATTCCCAATTCCTTTCTGGTGGTTTTCAAGAAGGGCGTTGAACCTTTCCCATGTCTCTGCCTTAGCCTGCACATTCCTTATGTCGCTGATCGTTGCTGGCGCGTAGGTTTTTCCAATAACCATTGCCGCAACGAACGCTTTGTGGGTAACTGGCTTCATAACTGATCGCGAGAATGTATTCGCAGATTAAATTTATAAACCTTTTTCCTCTTTCCGTTCTTTTTCCGTTTTTGTGTTGTAATTTCGATGCTTCGCATGTCGTGGTCGGCGTTCCGACCACACGAGCATTCGACGATTCGAATGCTGTGTCCCATTTTCGCTTTTGCGAAAATTGGGCGAGCGTGTCCGTGCTCGATGCGTCGAGCACGGCATCTCATTACAACAGCTGACAAAAATTTTACAATTTTTGTCATTTACCTTTTCGAAAGCAGGCTCGGTTTCTTTAAGAATTCGAACTTCTCCGGATATGCATCAAGCTCGTGAAGAATATCATCTGAAACGAAATCGAACATTCTGTTTAATCGCTTCCCTTCAACCCGCTCGAGTTTCCGGATCGTGTAATTCGGATTATTTTCTATACTCTTATCAGCTAAATAATATACTCCCGCACCTTTTTTATTCTTGAAATCTGAATAATCTGAGTTAAAACAATCTGCAACTGCATTCGACAATACCAGTATATCTTTTTCTTCTTTCCCTGGATTGATTGTGACATGCGACCAATTCGGAGCGATCAGGACAACCTCTCCTTTTCGCGCTTCTACTAGTTCAACATCCACCGACCCGTCTGAATTATTTTTCTGGAGCAGGAAAATCGCGCTTCCAACGAGGACTTCGTATATCTCAGGAAAGCTCAATCCCTCTTCAGCAACCGGGTGGGTGTGGCCATATGTTTTCGCGCACTCGGTTCCAATCGTTTTTGCAGGAATTATCGTGATATCAAATCGCATCCCTTGTTTCTTGAAAACATCTCGGTACATGAAGTATGCATCCCAATCAGATTCCTCTGCATCCTTCAGGACGTCTTTCATCGCAGAAACCCGTCTCACTTCAAAAGCGTGCGGCTTGCCGTTGACAATAAGTTTGTAATCGTCTGAGAGCTCGATCTTGAGCGGTTTTTCATATAGAACTTTCGCCATTTTCCACAATCCTCTTCATTTTCTTAAATTCGTTTTGCATCTCGCGGGGTTTCTTCACTATCAGTTTCTGTTTTCTTATCTTCAGGAGCAACAGCTTTAGGAAAAGCATGAATTCATTGTTACGTATTCCTTTTGATTCCAGGTCATTTTCTATTCTTGATACGACCTTTGAGTATGAAACAAAGAATGCCATATCGATTTCCTTGTTCCCATTGTATGAGAGCAGCTGCTGGCACAAAACATGGCGAATCATGCCAAGCTCGCGCCCGATCTTTTTCAATCCCTTATGGTTGCTGTCGAATGAAATTGGCATACCAGATAGCATCCGGGCTATGGATTCCCAGCTCTCGTTTTCCAAATCATCAATGAGGCTGCCCGTTTGCATGCGGATGCATTTGTTTGAGAAGGTTTTAAAGCATTGAATAAGATGTATGGACATGCTCGCTGTAATTGGAGGATCTGGATTTTTGGGTTTGGGGAAGATTACCGAGAAGATCGATGTTGTTACGCCCTACGGTGTAGCCTCTGTGGACCATGTTCGTATTCTGAAAGAAGAATTGTATTTTGTCCCGCGGCACGGATCGTCGCATTCCATTCCACCTCACAAAGTGAATTATCGGGCAAATGTTTTCGCTCTTAAGAAACTCGGCGCGAGTGCGATTCTCGGGACGTACGCTTGCGGAGTAATATCGAAATACAAGCCAGGAGATCTGATTATGGTGCGGGATTTCATCGGTTTCAACACCCCTGTCACTTTCTATGACGACTTTTCTTCCGGCGCGCGCCATTTCGATTTCAGCATGCCATTTGATTCGGAGTTGTGCGATTCGGTCCTTGAGATTGCGAGCGCAGAGAAAATAAAAATAAAAGATGGCGGAATAGTTGCGACAACGGTTGGTCCGCGATACGAAACGAAAACGGAAGTATCGGCAATAAAGAAAATGGGCGCGAATTTAGTTAGCATGACTCATGCGTACGAAGCGACTCTTGTTAATGAGTTGGAGATCCCATACGTATCGCTCGCGATCGGGACGAATTTTGCTTGTGGTGTTTCTCGGAAACCGTTGCGCCATGAAGAAGTCATCGCGCAATCGGAAAAAGCGAAAGGGAAGATCGAGGCGATTATTGGGGGATTATTGGAAGTTGTTGAGTGATTACCTGAAAATTATCGGGTTATCTCCACTTCCTTTATCTGTTCAAGATATTGCTGATTCTTCGCGAAATACTCGCGGCATGGTTTCAGGAGTGCAGTAAGCTCTTTTGTAACTCCAGCCTTCAGATCCATCGGATGAAGCTTCCCCTCAACATACGTCTTCTTCAGCTCCTCAACATTGGCAAACTCAACATCCCCGCCGAACTTCGCCGGCCGCTCGATCTTCATGGACTTGTCTCTCAAAATAAGATACTCCGCCATTTCGAAAACAGGATTCCCTTCTGCAATCTTCTCAGGGCAGAATGCCTTACTCAATTTCTTCTTGATTTCTTCTTCCGTATCATGGATGAA
>JBFYLN010000046.1:0-5091 GCA_041305425.1 Microcaldota archaeon
GGAACATATTCATTTGATTTCACATTGTCCTGTTCTGGCGGCCCATCAATTTACACATGCACTAATAGTTTCCCAGTAAGCGAGCCAGACGGAGCGTATGTCTGTGTTGCAACTGCAACTGATAATGCAGGAAACAGCGGATCAAGCGGCCCGCTTTCAATCATAATCGATACAACAGCTCCAGTAATCATTCTCAACAGCCCGCTTCCAGCTGACGGGACAAAAGTTATAATCTCAGGAACAATAATTGATTTGAGCATTACAAATGGTGTTTATGATACATTAGTAGTTCCAGCATCCTACCAGATGGATGGCGGTGCATGGACTCCATTGCTTTCACCATTTGATATTGATACGAGCGGTGTGAGTGATGGAACGCATTGCTTTAATGCGTCTGCAAGCGACACTGCAGGAAACGTCAGAACTTTAACGAACTTCTGTTATATTTTCGATAATACTGCACCAACGATCGTTAGTGTTGTCGAGAATCCGCATTATGCATTACCTGGCGGACTCTTCAATATCTCGGTGAATGTAACTGATGTTCCATCAACAGAAGACTTTGTTCTTTATGGGTCTGTGGTTTTGAACATCGGAACTGCCTCGTATCCTTTGACCTACAACGCATCAACTAGTTTATGGGAAGGTAAGAACCTCCAAGTGCCAGTAAATGAAAGTGATCCAGAACCCTTCTATGGATTTATGGTCAAAGAGATTGTCGCAACAGATGGCGCAGGTCACAATGACACTGATAACAGCACATCGATTGCAGTTGTCGGGTCTGATCCGATCATCGTCCTTTACACACCACCTGATGGTTCAACAATATCTGCAGGGACTTTGCTCGATTTCAATATCCAGCACCCATTCACAGTGACAGCGAATTATACCTTTGATGGTGGAGCTAAAACTCCGTTCGCTTCTCCATATGATATCTCTACTTCGGGATGGGCCTCAGGAACACACACAATTTTCATAGAAACATCGGATTCATACGGCTTCAAATCAAACGGAACATTCACTTTCACAATTCCTACAATTATTCCACCTGGCCCAGATGGAGGGGATAAGAAAGTGACTGTGGAGATGAATACTGTTTGTCCAGGTAACTTCGTTACTTTCAAAGTGACAAGGCCATCAACCGAAGATAATGTTAGTGGCATGCTTGTAAGTCTTTATGGACCTGGTGTTAGCGGGCCATTGGTAAATGAATTTTACACAGGGGCAGATGGAAAGGCAACTTTCACATTGTCAAGTCCAGGGTCATACAGTGCTTACTTCTTCAAATCAGGCTACAAGTACGATGCTGATCCGAAAGTATTCAGTTACACGATGTGTCCAATAATCCCGCCACCGGGATGCACACTTGACATCCAATGCCCGACAAATGAAATTTGCGTGGAAGGCATATGCGAACCAGGATGCAGGAGCGATGCAAATTGCCCGTCTGGCCAATCATGTGTAAACGGACAATGCGTTCCACCAGAGTGTACTAAAGATGCGGACTGTACTGACGGTAAAGTCTGCATTGCAGGAAAGTGCGAGCCAAAGCCGCCTGAATGCACCTCTGATTCAGACTGCCCAACAGGTTATGAATGCGAAGGAGGCGTTTGCAGTGGAGTACCAGATATCGGTGGAACTGGCCCAGGCGATGCAGTTGCTGGACAGAATTCCACAATCACATTGGAATTCACCGTGACTTCGAATGGAACAGCTCCAATCCATAATGTATTCGTAGATGTCAGTGGCCTTGGTGATGGAGGAGACCTTTTATCTGTGAGTCCAAGTACAATCAGCCAGCTCAATCCAGGGGAAAGCTCGATTGTGACTGTGCAGATAAAAGTCGGAGACGTATCTGGAATTTATCCGATCACAATCACATACGGTTCGGATGAGAAAACCAAGTCAGCCACCTTCACTTTGAAAGTGTCTGAGCAAGTTACACCTGGTCTCATTCCAGAAAATGCACTTGGATGTCTCTTACCTTTGGCTTTGTTGCTAGGTTTGCTTATCCTGCTTTACTTTATCTTAGGGAGAAAAGCAGTGATTGATGGCGATAGCCTCAAGACGCTTGACAAGGCAGGAAAGCTTGGCTATGCAATGAAATACTACGTTACACCTGATGTCTTTGCAAAACTCAGCGAAACAATGCAAAAGAAGTGTATTGCAGTGAAACCAGACAAAGCCACAGTGGCAACTCTTATGAAGAAAGATAATCTTTCAGAAGAGGACGCTACGCTTGTTGCCCTTGCATTAAAGGAGCATGTCAATGAGATAATCTCATCTAACAAGGCTTTGATGGCATTTGCATTGAAGGATGAGAAGCTTGAAGGCATTAGCGTGCATACGCCTTCTGTTATTCTAAAGCAGAAGGGATTCCTCTCTTCTTTACCTTTTTCTTTAGGTAATTCGGCTAAAAATAAAAAATAAATGAATTGATTCCATGGCAGAAGAAAATGTACTTCGAAAGATGCGCGAGCGGATATTTGAATTGCTCAAACTCTTTCCTCTTTTTATCATTGCAGTTCTTCTTGCCTATGCATTGAATAGTTCGGCAAGGAGCGCAATCGATGATTTTTTGCTTCAGACACCTGCACGGGGGTTTATGTCAAACCAATATGAGATCTATCCGGCATTTTTAGATGAGGGTGATGTGGTTGTCAGAAGAACAATGTTCAATGATACTGGAATCCCATATGAGGGCCTTATCATTGAAGTCCATAAGCCGGTTGCTTTGGCGCAAACACCAACAAATTCCATGATGCCAATGTTCGGGTCAGGGAATCTGCTTGTCCAGGAGAAAGTTGACAAAAACACGCAGCTAAATATCGGAGAGATTGTAGTTTATGAAAGCCCGGAAGGACCCCTTGTTGTCCACCAGATAATCTCGATCGGGAATGACGGATGCATTATCGTAAAAGGGATCAATAACCCTGCTCCAGATCCATTATGCGTACGCCAAAGCATGGTGAAATATCGGCTGCTGTTTTCAATACCTACAAAATAAGCAATAATTCAAATCCCACATTTTTCCATCTAAAATGATACCTTTATATACTACTTCTGCCATATCTAATAACATGTCAAAACTTCTAAATTCATTGCTCGAGAACGCAAGGAAGCTGCTTTATGCTTCTCCGATGCTTATCGCGCTCCCATTGCTTTTCTACACTCTTGCAGATGATACGAGTAAGAATTCGATCGATTCATTCATCTTACAGACGCCTGCAAAAGGCTTATTGGCTAATAATTATGATTATTATCCCCGCTATTTGGGAAGCGACGATGTAGTTGTTTATCAAAAAACATATACGGATAAAAACGGAAATGAATATGTTGGAGCGGTCATCGAAGTGCATAAACCTGTTGCTTTTGCCAGCCCTGCTGATACTGGATCAATGCAGCCAATGTTTGGAGCTGGGAACCTTCTTGTCCAGGAGAAAGTCGAATCAAATACGGTTCTTAACCAGGGCGATATTATTGTCTATTCACTTGAAGGAAAGCTCATTATCCACCAGATTGTCGGGCAGCTCGATAACTGTTATGTCACAAAGGGCATGAACAATCCTGTACCTGATTCGGTTTGCGTGACAAAGGACATGATAAAGTACAGGCTGCTGTTTGCGATCCCTACAAACTAAAATAAGAAAAAAATAAATCTGATTTTACCTACCATTTTGATTTGAATACTCCAGCCACTCTCAACTTCTGATTACTGGCATCCACAACAATGATAGCTTCTCCTTTTTCAAACGCCAACGGGCTGTTTAGCTTAAGTTCATTATCATAAACGTTTCCTTCGACAAATTGCATATTCGAATATGCGTGTATTTTCCCCTTTAGCTCATCCTTGAAAAACGGGCTTTTTTCGAATTTTCCATTAACAATCGGTTCGACCTGGAATTCGTTTCTTAGCGGAACGAGAACTCCCCGTTCGAGCAGATCTCCTTTATACGCGATCCCGAATCGATCACCTGGAACTGCCTCCTCGGAATCCTTATCATTTATTTGTATTGTCCGGACTTCGATCTCTTTTTGCTCTGGCAAAAGGAATAGTTTGTCGTGCTTCTTGATTTTTCCGGATTTGACAACTCCTAATGCTACGTTACCTACTGACTTGACTGCAAACGTCTTATCTACCAATGCTAGTGTTTCCTCTCGTGCATTATCTGGTTTCCATGCGAGTAATTTTTCCTTTGCTGCATTCATATCTGCAACTTTCTCGTATTTATCAAGAACTGTCCCTGCAAATGGGAGTTGTGCGGACGTCACAAGTATCCCCTTATCTATCTTCAATGAGTTAAGGGCGATAATGATTTCACCGATTTTCGGGGTTAACGATTCCACGATTAAAACTACTCTGTCGGCAATCGAAAGCGAATAAAGGAGTGGTTGAATTTTGTCTGGATATAACGCGGGATCTATTAACGTCGTAATCCTTCCATCAAAATTAACGCTATAAAATGCGAGGTCGTCCTTATTCGTTTCTTTGCCTACCATCTTGCAAAACTGTTCTCTTATCTCCGGCTTATCTGACAAAATTGCGATAAACATATATGCACCTGCTTACTCATTAGAAGGGAAAAGATATTAAGCAATTGGCATTTTACGCAGCTACGGATTTGTTTTATAATAGTTTGCTTCAATGCATCATATGTAATTATTGATTGAAGAGTGAATTGAATGCTATTTGAAGATTTGAACCTAAGAAAAGAAACATTGGAAGCCTTGAAATTGATGGGTTATGAGAACCCGACCGAAGTGCAGGAAAAAGTCATTCCCCTTATTTTAAGCGGACAGCATGTCGTTGTGAGAAGCAAGACTGGAACTGGAAAAACCGCTTCATTCGGAATAGGGATTGTCGAGCGGCTTGCAGCAGGAACTGCGCAAAAAGCGCTCGTGCTCGCACCGACCCGGGAACTGGCAGTACAGGTTGCAAAAGAAATCCATGCGATCTCGGTCAAATACGGATTCCGGGTTCTGGTTGTTTATGGGGGAGCGAGTATAAATCCTCAGATCGATGACCTTAGGCAAGGCGTCGATATTCTAATCGCTACTCCAGGAAGGTTGCTTGACCATTCTGACCGCAGG
>JBFYLN010000047.1:0-3374 GCA_041305425.1 Microcaldota archaeon
AATTTCACAACAACCATGTTCGCTTCAGTCACTTTATATCCGGACGCTTCGAGCACGGATTTCGCCTTATCAAAATCCTGCAATCCCAAGGTGATCATCGCTTTCTGCGCGACCACTTCCACGTTTATCGTGTCAATGTTGATCTTGGATTTTCCGAGTATGTATGAGATGTCCGCAAGCAGTCCCACCTTATCATCCGCTACTATTGTAAGTGTCTTCATATTCTTTCACCTTAAACTGCAATACTTTGGAAATAGTAAAAAAAGTATTAAATAGGTATGTTCATCAGAATGTGGACTCGCCTGATGCCAGGTAGTTATCAAGGACTCTTGCCGCATTTTCCGGTTTATCAACAATCAATGAAAGTATCGCCCTCTTCCCTTCTCGGGTGATCAGGTGCACCTTTTCGATATTGATGCCCTCATGCGCAAGCATATTCGCGACTTTGTTGAATTCACCTGGCTTGTCAGAAAGTTTGACCATCAGGCAATTATCATCTGCGACGTTGTAGCCTGATGAATTCAGGGCATTCTTAGCCAAATCAGAATCAGCAACCGTGAGCGTAACGAGCGCCTTTTTGCCCACCACGTCGAAATCGAGCGACTCGATGTTTATGTTGGATTTTGCCAGAATAAATGAAATATCTGCTAGCAAACCCACCTTATCTTCAGATACTACTGTTAAAGACTTCATATCCCCACCCTAAAACCTGTATATTTGTATATGTGGCGTTTTGTTTATATATATAACTGATTCCTTGCTTGCGAGCTTTAATCTAAGAGCGACAGACACTGAACGCTTCCCGACAAGGTTTGCGGATTGGAATTTCGCAAGCGCATCCTCGAGTTCCTTTTCTCCTACCAGCTCTCCTTCATAGAATCTCTGGTGCATCTTGAGGTCAAGGTAAGCATTGCCGTCATCGAGCACCTTGCCTAACAAATCTTTATCGCAAGCAGCAACGATTTTTCCCTTACTTGTCTCATGCACTTTCATATACATATTTTTCATTTCTCCACCAAGGGTTATATATCAGAGTCACAAAAATTGCACAATTTTTGTCCCAATTTTTGCGAAGCAAAAATGGGCCCATTTTTCGGTGCTCGAAAAATTGGGTAGCAATATCCGTTTTGCTCGGCAAAACGGATTGCCGAACCCGGATCGGGTTCGCAACGCAATTGTTGCAAAGCAACAATGCGCGAAGTGTTCGGTTTGCCGAACACAACGTGGTAAATCTGATTTACCATGAATTCACAAGATTCCTGCTGCTGAATTCAGTATTAGCACGCCGAACATAACCACGAACATGACGAATACGAGGATGTTTGCAAGTTTTATCAATCCAAACACATCGCCTATCGAGCGTTTTGTTTCCGAGATTTTTGTTTTTTGGGAATTTATATCGGATCGGATCGAGCTAATCGATGATTTTATTTCAATGATTTTTTCCCTATGTTCGGTAAGTTCGCCAGTCTGTTTTAGTTTTACTGCGCCCTCTGACAACGAATCTGCAGACGTGCCAAGTTGCGTTCCGTATTGCGAGAGCGAGAATCCGGGGAGGTTTATCTGCGAGAGCGTGTTTCCGAATTCCTTGATCGTGCCTGCTGTGCCTTCCAATCCTCCTGAGAGGGTGGAAATCGATCCGTTCAGATCATCGAACGTTTTGTTTACAGCTGTTACTTCAGATTCTATCAAACCTGCAGTTGCCTCAAAATCACCAAGGAGCGCGCTGATCCCATCGAGATTCGCGTTAATCGAGTTGTGTGTTTTGTCAAGCGCATCGTTTATCACAAAAGCGAGAATTAGCGCGATAAGTATTCCTGCTCCGCTAAGCATCAAAGCGAAAACGTACGTCGGCTTCTTGAGCTTCTGGAGTTCGAATTCGTCTTCGGGTTCTTCTTCAATCTGCTTCGAACGTGCTTTTTGATCGCTTTTTATTGAGTCATGCATACTCCTTCATCAATTCGATATTTTAAAAAACTATTGTACAAAGAAGATACTAATCAATATTAATCGCAGGAGTAGCGATGTAGCCCGCTTTTGTAGCGGTCAATCGCTACTCTGCCTGAGGTACTTCCCCAGGCATAATCTACAAACTTACGCAGGAGTAGCGAAGCGGTCAAATGCGTCCCGCGTCTTGTTCCTATGGTTTTGGGTCTTGTTTCAAGACACAGGACCGGGAACTCAAGACTGGGCGCAGCCCATACGTGCCAGACTCAAGATGCCTATAATCGGCAAAAACGGTCGCGTATATTCCCGAATCAATCGCGATCTGGGAAATCTGATGGCTTAGCGCCTTCGAAGGTTCAAACGTTCCCGGAAACCCCGACACCGGAAACTGAAAATCCTTCCTCCTGCAAATTTTCGCAAAAATTTGCGGGTGCCTTGGCCGCAAGGCCAAGTGTACCTGCATTTTAATCTACTCTGAGTTCTTGCTCTGTAAATTTGATAATTTACAGAGGCTGACCAAAAATTTTATGTTTTTGGTCACTGCTTTCGCAGGATCGCAGAACTGATATCTAAATCTTCCTTCGCCGTTTTCATTATATCGGAACTGCGGCTAATCCAGCTCCCCCACCAACTCCTCGAGCAAATCCTCCAGGGTCACCACCCCTTCAAAATCACCCTGTTCGTTTACAACAATCGCAATGTTCCTTCCCAGGTACTGAAGCTTTTCAAATGCATCGTGCAGCATGTCGTTTGTTTTTAGTATGACGGGTTTGGCGCATACCTGTTCTACAGTCCAGGTTGGGTGTTCGTATATCTCCCGGGCCAGGGTACTGATGGATACTACCCCTATAATTTTTTCATGCTCGCCAAGCACCGGCAGACGGGAATAATTGCTCAAAGCGACTTTTCGGTGCGCTTCAGAAACCAGCAGGCCGGCTGACAGCGAGACCACGCTTGATTTTGGGGTCATTGCCTTTGAAACCGGGCGGTCGTTGAATTCAAGCACATTCTCTATGAGTTCACGCTCCTTTTCAGATATTCCCTTGTGCATGGTGCCGAGCTTGATCGCGGAGCGTACGTCCTCCTCGGTAAACTGCTCAATGCCCGTAGCCTTCGAATATACCCCTGGTATGGCGCGGTTGATTGTCTCGAAAAGGACCACCGCCGGATATGAAAAATAGTAAAAAACTTCGATAACCGGCGCAAAAGAAAGCGCCATTTTTTCACCTTGTGTCGTAGCGGCGCTCTTTGGGGCTATGTCCCCGAAAGTCAGCAGCAAGAAACTCGTAATCCCGATAGCAATTCCAAGCCCTGCTTCTCCAAAAAAAGCGATGGATATGCTTGTGGCGAGGGCCGATGCCGCCACATTTGCCACATTTCCACCAATAAGGAGTGAAATGACTACTCTTCGCTTGTTTGCCCGCAGC
>JBFYLN010000048.1:0-6949 GCA_041305425.1 Microcaldota archaeon
TCTGCGATGATGTGTTCCCGTGCACCATCTCCAATAAGTAGGACTTTCATTGAATTTCCCTCGATATTTTTAAGTATTTGAATATGAATTGCCAAAGACCATTTTATAAATATTATCAGCCAAGTTTCAGGTCATGATAAGAAAGGAAGAGGCAGAGAAGAGGCAGAAAGAGATTTCATCTTTGGCAGGAAAGCCGATGATTGGAATCGATAATCGGACTGCGCTCGGAATGGAATCAAAAGAAGACGCGAGAAGAACAAACATTCGTATTTTCGAAGGCGCGAGCCCGATGGTAAAGACTTATTTTGAAAAGGATATCGACCGCCTCCGCTCATCTTTGGCTCCTGGAAAAATAGAACCGAAAATCGGTTTTGCAGCTCCGGCAGAAACAGCACGCAACATGGCAGCGAATGCGGATTTGAGAACCGGAAACGTTTCTGTTGCAAACCTCATGCCAGCCCACATGCAGGGAAGCATGATTGATAGCAGGATTTCAGATTATCCGGAAAAGACGCTTGCTGCGGCAATGCAGAAGTTGAATGCTAGAGCAAAACAATAACAATACGCCTCACTTCACTTCTTAGCGCCAAACATCTCCGCAATCGAATCAAGCAGTGATTTCTTCAGCGGCATCTTAATAAGATAGCGGCGCTCGGTTGGGAAATTCTTCAGGAGCTCGAAAGAATATTTTGTGATCGCCATTTTCAATCAAGCCTCCGCTTTATGAATCCCTCGCGTATGAGCATATCCAAACCTTCTTCCGACCGTCCAGGGGGAACATCATGCGCTTTACCGAATTCCTCAAGGTCGATATTCCCATTGCGCATCTTAAGCCAATTATACAGCTCTTCCTTGAGCCGCTCATCAGAAAGTGCTTGCAGCTTATCCACCATTTTCCTCAGCTCATCCCGCCTGCGCTCGCACTCCAAAAGGATCCGCGCATTCTCTTCGCTCGAACCGACAAGGTCATTGTATCGCGAATTGAGTGAAGCGAACTTGGATTTTACATCTTCAAGCTCGGCTGAAAGTTCAGTGGCATCCTTGTCAACCACTTTGTTAAGGTCGCCTAGCAGAGTGATCATTGGTGTGAAAACTCCAGATGACTTGACATCATAAAACTCTTCTGATAGATTAAGGACGTTGAGCAATAATGGCATGAGTTCCAGCATTCGTGATGTCTTTGAAGATTTTGGAGGTATGTTATATATGAATTCGAGCGAGTTGTCAAGGAAAAGAATACGATAATCAAGGTTCAGCTTTCCGCTCAGATCCTCTCCGGATATTTTCTCTACCGAAAGGCGGTCCTTTGCAATCGAGATCCTTGAGAACCCGAGCTCTCCGAGTAAAGACGCAAGTTTTGTGAGCGGCTTCTTCCGCACCACGCTTATGACTATTTTTTCTTCCATATATTACTCACCACGCAACTCCAGACTACTCTTCAAGAACTACATCCACAAGTCCTTTTGTCGCTTTCCTCATCTTGACGAGCGAAAAAACCCGGATCAGGTTCTTCTCATCAATGCCAAGCTGCCGCAGGAAAGAGATAATCGATGGCTTGCTGTAGCCGAACTTCTCGAGCATAGCGACAAACTTTTCGCCTTCCATCAACCCGTCGCCTTTCTCGAACTCCCTTTTGATCAGCCCGAGCTGCGATTCGCTGAGGCCGAGTTCGTATAGCATCTTGGCCATCTGCTCCCGTTCAATTTCGATATCCATGCCATCACCAACGATCTTAAGTAAGAATAAAGGCTCTTCGCCATCAATCTTATGCAATAGGAATGTATTCACTTTTGTCTGACGCTGCGAGAAAATCATATTTACTGCAGCATCCCCAACCCCGAATTTGGATATCTCATTATCTATAAACGTTGAGTACCCGATCGAACTGCGCACATAGTCACGGAATTCCCGAAGAACAAGCCGCAGGATAAACATCGTCCCAACGTTCGAAAAAATTGTTTTATTCATGTCTGTCGGGTTCTGCGTTGCGATCAATAGTGCGAAATTATATTTTCTTCCTTCCCTGACAATCGAGATAACATCAGAGCGCTCGTCCTGAGCGATCTTCCACGCTTCGTCAAGCACGACAAACAACCGGACTTTTCGCTCTTCTTTGAGCCCTTCCATGCGCATGATCTCCTTGATGTATTGAAGGATTGTTAGCCCGGCAAGTGAACGGACTTCTTCTGTTGGAAGGTTATGAAGGTCAAGGCAGACGAGTCCAGAAGAGGTGAGCGATTTGATATTGAGTGTTGAAGTGCCTGCGAAAAAGTCGCAGCCTTCAGCAGTAAAGCGCTTGAGCAATCGCGCGGCTTTTTTCATTTTCTTTTTTTCCAGCCATTTGACAACATCAGCAAGAGACTGTTTTTTTTTCGAGCCATAGACTGCTTCGAGCGCTTCCTCGATTTCGTCCCGTTCGTTCGGGAAATTCTTGAGCTCGATAAGTATATCAAGTGCGCTGATGATCTGTTTTATCCTCGAACTTTTTGGCAATCCTGTCACAAGATCAAGAAGGTTCAGTCTTTCTTTTCCAAGATCAATTACTTTCCCCCCTGCCTGTCGAACCCACTTGTCATATTCGCCAACCCAGTCCAAGATTATAGCATTCGAGTTCCAATTTACGGACGCGCGCGTGAGGAATGATTTTACAAGATAAGATTTTCCAGAACCTGTGATTCCGACAACTGCAATATGCGGGTTGATCAATTTTTCCGGATCCCAAAAAACAGGTGTGTGCAGGAACCGGGATTTTCCGATGTAGATTCCGTCACTCGGCATTGAGAGGAGAAGTTCCTTGCGTGGCTCTGGAGGATGCACAAGTATCATCTTGCTTGCCAGTTCCTTGGAGAGCATATAAGACATTCTCAAATATATCACACCTACGATAGCAGTTCTATGACAACATTTACCTCTAATAATCTAAACTAAAATATTTCATCCTTGATCTCTTCTGATGAAGTCGGGGAAAAATGCTCCCATTCGAAACAGCGGATCATGTCCAAATCAGTAAGCTCCCGGATATCGCAGCCGAGCGAACTCGAAAGGATCGTTGTGAGCTCTTTTGCCTGCCTTGCGACCTTACTGACCGCTTCGTCCCGCGTTATCCCGAATGCGGTCGTTGAAGCGAACGAGATCAATTCAACCGCGCGCTCGCCTTGCGTCATGCGGTCGAGGAGTCGGTTCCATTTGGCGATCTCGCGGTCTAACCGGACCATCTCGTCTGCGCCAAGCCCGCCCTTTGATTTTTTCGATTCTGCCGCTGACCTCCTCGTCTTAATGTCATCCACATGTTTTGGAAGGTCGAGAACTGAGATCATGAGAGATATCTTCACGACGTACTTAAGCGCAGCGACCGCTTTTTCGAAAGACTCAAGCATACCTGTTCGCTCATTTGGCGATTTGTCCATCGAGCTTTCGTAATAAACTATTTCAAGAAATTTTGTTGCGTAATAGCCGCTTGCTGCTTTCTTGATAATATAATCCCGACTAGGGGGAATTTCGTATCCTCCTCTGATCTCGATCACTTTCGCTGCCTTTGTAAGTATTGGGATAAGGACGTAACCATATTTCCATAATGCAAGGCTGAGCGTGAAAAAGAACGCGCTGAAAATCGCAAAAATTGCATTGCCATAAATAAGGCTCGCTGCTAAAGATAACAATCCTCCGACGAGCGCGGTAACTGTGACTGCACGATTGATTAGCATATTCTTCCCATAAATGATTGTGTTGAGATACCTATAAAAATAGAGCCTGAGAAAGAGGATTGGTGCGTAAAGTGATAAATATGGCAAAAATACTTGTTGTTGCCGGATCTATGCTATTGGCAGCGTATTCATTCGGGCATTTTGTGGGTTTCTTCTAAAAAGGATGTGTAAGCTCAGATTGCTTGATACATAGAAAGCCCGATTTCAGACCCTAGCAGTTTTCCTACTTCATATACGAATACAAGTGTCACAATCAATGATAAGAGCGGAGCGATTGCCGAGTAAAGCGAGACTTTTGCGATCGCATTCGAGTTTGATTGGCTAATCATTGTAAGGTCACCGGAGAAATCTGGTGCAGAACTATTTGCCAAAAATCCGGTTATGTTTGAACATGCAGAATCATTTGCAAGCTTTCCAGAGCATCGCCCGGAAATCAAATCGATCTTTCCGCCAATCGCATAATTGTCATTCAGATCAACGATTGGCACAGTTGCGTACGCGCTGTTGTTTGTGAAGTTTTGCATAACTAAAGTTGCGTTTGCAACATCCTCCTGCGGGTTCGGGAATATGAGGACAAAAGAAGGATAGAAAAGATAGAGGCCGATTGCCATTGCAATAAGAACACCGCCAGCTTTTCTAGTAGCGAATAATGTCCGGAGGACTAAACCGATTGGCAAGAGCAAAACAAGCGCGTTCGTTTCGACGAATTTCAACATCTGAATATTAAGTTCAAGCAAAATCATCAAAATCTGCATTGTGAAGACTTGAGAAGAGAGTACATTTGAGATCGATGATAGGTTTCCAAATGGCTGGATGGAAAATACGTTGAAGTTCAGAACAAGGGTTTGATAATATCCGACGATGTCAAGTGCGCGTACGGTTTCCTGGAACATGGAAAATAACGATACCTTAAGCCCGCTCAGGGTGCAGCCGAGTTGTGTTGGTGCGTCTCCTGTTCCGCATTGTGCAGTAACTAACGACGAGCTTATTCCGGAAATGAGTGCGATGACAGATGCTAGTGCGCCGATAATCGCGGCATTTATGACAGATTGAACAAGCTCTTCCACGCCGAAATTCTCCAGGCGTTTGTAATTGAAAGCCCTGCCAACTCCGATCAGTATGCCGGCTAAGGCTATGGATGCGGTAACTATTATCACGGCCACAGACATGCCGATATATTGGTCTGCCATTGGAATAATTGTTGTGAAGAAATGTTTATATTGAGAGCGATATTTAGATTATGGATATGCTGATAAGCGAGACGAACGCCAGTGCATTAAAAAGGCCTTTACCCAAGCTAGGGCTATTCACAAGAAAACCATTGCTAACCGAGAATCTTGCGCTCCTGCTTCCTGACAATCCGGAAAAAAGAGCGCGGTTGGATTATAAGGATAGGGAAAAATCTGTTTTCGCTCAGGTCCTCAAAGGCGAGAAGAAAACGAAATGCCAGGATGCGATATTGTTTTCGGTTGATAAGGAACATCTCCTGATCGGAGTTCTTGATGGTTTTGGTGTAGACGGCAACCATCTGCCAGTGATAGTCGGGGATAATATTGCAAAGTACTGGAATGCATTGAAACACCTGCAGATGGGAGAGGCGGGGCTGAAGCATATCGTTTTCAACGCTGAAATTCAAAGCTTAAGAAACAGCTATTATCCAGGCATGAAAGGAGGGACTACTGCGGTTATTGCCACAGTTTCTCCTGACAACAGGTATCAGGTCGCAAGTGTAGGGGATTCGGCATGCTATCATATCGATAAGCAGGGGAATGCGAAAAGGCTGTTTAGCAATGATTTGTCCGTATTCCACTATGGGCAAATGAAAATCCAAGGCTCGGCAATCGGTGCAGATCCTGGGATTTATGCCCGGACAAGGAATTTTCTTGCAACAAGCATCAGTTCGCATTTTGACATGAGCCATATTGAGACAACTGAGGGAATTCTAGGTATTGGGGAGAAAATTATCCTTGTGAGCGATGGGATAACGAAAAACATGTATCTGAAATTAGATGAGGAGGGGAAGCTCCTGGATACGAGCGGTTGTTTTGACATTGAAAGGCTGATACGCGGAAAAAGCGATGCCGGGATTGTGGCTGATACGATTCTTGCAATGGCAAAAAAAAGGGCACTTGCAGGAGAGATGAGAACGCGCTTCAATAAGGATGGGCATTCCATTCTTCTTCCTGCTGACGATGATATGGCGGTTTTGGTGATGGGGAGGGAATAGCAGTCTGTTTATTCCTTTGCCCCGTGCTGTTTGAGGAGCTGTACGATTTCAATGTGACCCTGTTCTTTTGCAGCTTTCAAAGCAGTATACCCATGCTTTGGCCTTATATTTAGACTTGCTTGATTTGCAATCAGCAGTTCTACAATTTTTTTATGGCCATAATAAGCAGCCGTTATTAGTGCGGTCTGGCCTACCACGTCCTGCACATTCACTTCTGCATTATTGTCAATCAGAAGTTTTGCGATTTCGGTATGGCCATTCATAGAAGCCAATATAAGCGAAGTGTTGACATAATCGTTCTTCGCATTCACATCTGCTCCCTTATCCACAAGCTCTTTCAGCTTCCGGGTATCTCCGTATTCCGCTGCTCTGAGAAGTTCAGTGTTCAATCTCTTCTGCTCTTCCGGGCTTAATTGCTTTTCCTGCGCTTCTGGCTGAGAAGGTGCCTTGTTTTGGTTCCGATCCATCTCAAACCGCTTGATCAGGGTTGCAGTCCCCATAAAGCCATTTTCATTGGCAAATGCCCAGGCGTTATAGCCTCGCGGATCAATAATTGATGGATCTGCTCCATGCAAAAGAAGATAATCGCAAACTGAAGCATGGTCCTTGTTTGCTGCAAACATCAAGGACGTCACGCCTTCGTTGTTTGTTGCGTTCGGGTCAGCCCCTCGATCCAAAAGGAGCTTGACCGTGGATAATCGATTTTGCATTGCTGCCCACATCAAAGGAGTATGGCCTCCATTATCCTTTTCATCAACCCTTGCATTCTTATCAAGAAGCGATTTGACTTCATTTTCATCCCCTTTGTTTGCTGCATGGAATAGCGCAGTCCACCCATTATTATCCTTGAGATTGCATGACGCAGCAAGAACCCGGTTATTAATTTCATTCACAAACCCCGCATGCCCTGCTCCAAGCGAGTCGCATAATAATTTGATATTCTTCAAACGAGTTTCCGCATATTCGTCATTCGGATTTCTTTCATAATTCCGTACGGTATTCAGGAGCAACCTTTTGG
>JBFYLN010000049.1:0-5371 GCA_041305425.1 Microcaldota archaeon
GTCAATCATCGGAACAAGTTATGAGAAGAAATACAATGATTTCCTTAACTTTACTCCGAATGTCGATATGCATGAAGAAGACCTTGCGATATTTCTTGATCCGACTGTGATAGATAAGGAAAAGGCAGACAGGATAATAAAAAAGATACAGTCGGCTCTGAAAAGTGCACTTTAGAAAAAGTACCTGGATAAAAAACGCCAGTTCACGCCGCTATAGTTCTGTGTCAGCGGATTATTGAGGAAAATCGGCAGATATTCCTCGTATTTCCGTTATCATTAAGTGATTGTGACAGTCATCATACTTAACGATTATTGACAAAAAACTTAACACAAATAACGTCTAATCGTTAAGTTAATCGTATCGGATTTTTCGAAGGGTTCCCCATTCAACCCAATTTTTGGCAAAAAAAGCCAACACACGTGTTCGGCGATCCGAACACGGTGCCCATTGTTTCGCAGAAACAATTGGGAAATGGGCCCATTGTTCCCCCAGGAACAATCGGGAAAATTCTCGCAATGTCACTACATTGCGAAAGTTTCGTTAAGTGTTTCACTTTATGCTTATCTTACACCCATCAGCCGTATAGTTCCTTCCAATCCCCACCATCATCGCGTTGGTGAAATACTCGGGCCCGTTCCCTTCATGCACATAAAGGGTTATCCCATCTTTCATCTGGTTAAGGCAATAAGGGATCGGATAAGATTTATCCATCAGATAACACCCCTGAACTTCATCAAGCGACATGAACGAAGTGTTCTTGAGGTCGCTCAAGCCCACAGTCCCGGCAAAATCCACTCCGCATTGTAGTATATTCTGCCGGACAATCGAATCATTCACTCCCCGGACATCCATGACGATATACACTTTGTCCGCATCGATTAACAACTGCTTGAAAGTCGCATAGTTCACCGGATTCCCAACCTGGAAAACCGTCTGCTCAACCGGATTCATGAAAAATAATACAAATACAAGTGCGACAGCCATGAGAATGAAAACTGCAATTAGCTTGATTTTTTCCATTTTTTATGTCACCAACATTTCTTTTTCCCAAGTTTCATCCGAAGATTTCTGATAATGGGCAGAAATTGTAATAATAATAATCCGCTGCAATATCCGCCCGATTCGTATAGATTATCGAAAATTTAGGTGTCGTTACTGTATCAGAATAATTCATATAAATCGATACTTTGGCATCTTCCATGGCACTGGAGCACTCGCTTCTGCTTATTGATTTGAGCTCGCTTCCTGGTGCTGAGAACATCTGCCTTGTGCATCCTGTTGAATCTACCGCATAGACTGTCGCAGACTTATTGTCAGCAGCAATCTTCTTTGCGATTTCATTGGCGCATGCTTTCATCGGGTCTTTTGCCATTATTGGCGCGCTTGTCGCATCCACAAATATTGCTGTCCCGTTCCTTGCATTCATCTCAGATATGAATTCCTCAAAATCCGCTTGTGATGACGTCTTATCAAGGTAGACAAAAAGGAATGCTGAAAACGCAGTTAAAGAAAGCATGGATATCACAAACAAAACGATCAACGCGTGCTTGATGTGCCTGCGCTCATTATGCCTCATGACTAGCATTCCAAAGAAAAACAGGAACGATGCAGCGCCAAGCGAGAATAATGAAATCAATGAAAACGCACCGAATGTCGATGCTTTTTTCTCAGGAACCTCGTCCAAGGGCATTATATTTGCAGATACGATGAAAGATGCGAGGCCGTTGTTCACTTTCCGTGCAAAATTCCTGAAGCTCAGGAACATGACGGATCCTGGGTTTGCCCTTGTTTTTCTCAGAAGCGTTTGTGCTTGCGAACCCAGTTCACTATAATTTTTAGCTAAATCTAAATATTCAGTTGCATTAAGCCCATCCTTGAATTTGGAATCGAGTGCGATAGTCTGGTTCTTTATCGAATCAGCTTCTGGTTTTGAAAGCGGGTCGAAATCGCGGCTATCCATTATGAATACCAATGAATCAAGCTTGTTTTTTGCAGAAAGACTATCTCCGTAAATCGCATACACGTAAGTCGCACTGCTATTGACCTTTGGTATTAGCAAGGAATAAGTTGCAAGGTCAGATTCTATTGTAGAGAACTCGCGGTTGTTTATACTGTTATTTATTTTTGTGTGCAGCGATTTCAAGTTCGCCAAATCTGAGGCCAATGTGCTGTTTTGGACTTTCGAAGTTGTTGATTGGGCAAAAGTGATCACAGGCGCGGCTTCGCTTGCAAGCGGGAGATATTTGTTCGAATAACGAGTTGCATTTGTTTCTTTTGAATATGTGTCCAGCCTGGAATTGGTGTTTGTGAATATCTTTGTGGAAACAGAATTATAATTGATTATCGGATTGGTTTTGCTCATAAGTGCAGTCACATTGATTTCAATTTTATCAAGGATGGAAGTATCCAGGTCGATCGGAGGGCAAAGCGCCCAGTGTTTTGAATCGATTATCCATGCATTCGAGGACGCTTTCCAATACCAGCCGAATTGAGACTCCTCCATCTTCTGGGCATTTGTCCTAAGTGTAGGGATCGAATCCTTGATGTATTTTAGATCATCATAAATCGTTGATTCAGTTGATGCACCTAGTTTTTTTGAAGCATTTGCGAGTATGTACTCAGTTGAATAGCTAGATAGCCCGAAATCCTTTATCGGCTGCAGTAAATCAGTCCAGCTCCCGACGGGCGGAATGCCGCTGACTGCAGAAAGGTAGGAGTAAAGGAACATGGCACTGTAGTTGCAGTTATTCAGGTCTGGCTTGCATGCGACCGGATTATTTCCGGATTTCACCCGGCCATCAACGAATATGACTTCCCGGCACGAATATTCCTCCTTTTTCGGGAATTTATTTCCGTCATTCCTGCTTGCATTGTATGCGTCTAAAAGCGATTTCAATCCTGAAATCTCAGACTGCGTGGGGAAATATTTTGATGAATAATATGAATGCACTGCATTATCGATAGATGGCTGGTCCTGGATCAGGTTTCCGCCAGAAAGCAAAAATGTCTCATCATTTTTTATCTTAAGGATCGAATACTGAGTCCCGTTTATCGTGAAGTTCTCATAAGTCACTGAAGAGATAGTCTCATTCGCCTTCAAATAATCCATGACATTGAAGCCGTTTGCAGAGTAGCTGATTCCAAACAAAAGGATTAAGCAGAGCAGAATAGTGGAGGATCTCATAAAAGAGAGAATAGAATGGATAATATTTAAAGCTTTACCTCAGCTTTCCCTTGAAATTACATAATCGCAAAGCGCGTGCAACGCCCGGGCCTCTTCATTCTCTTTCAGCTTTGATAATTCGGATTCCGCTTCAGCCACAAATTTAGCAGCTTTGTCCCTGGCGTATTTTATCGACCCGTACTTATTAAAGAGTACGATCACTGCGTCTATCTCCGCTTTGTCCTGAGTGTGTGCGGAAAGGGTTTTTTTCAACACCTCTGCTTCTTTTGGGCTGCAACGTTCCAAACAATGCCCCACCATGAGCGTACGCTTCCCCTCCGTGATATCGCCGCCAATCTCCTTCTTGTATTTTTCAAAAGTCCCGGTCAGGTTGAGCACATCGTCATGGATCTGGAATGCAGCACCGATGTTTTTTCCAAAGCGTGAAAACCTTCTGCATGTTTTCTCATCCGCTCCGCCAAGAAATGCCCCGATTTCGCAGGAAGCGCCGATCAGGGATGATGTTTTCCCATCGATCATTGCAAGGTATTCTTTTTCACTGATATCAAACCTGTTGGTCCGCTCCCATTCTAACTCGATTCCCTGCCCTTCGACAACTTTCTGGAATGTGGCAAGCAACATCTTCTCCAGCTGGATAATCTTTTCAGGAGAAAGATCCAAAAAAACGATCTCATTCAAGAGCAGGGTATAAAGCGCATCACCGGAATTCATAGCGATGGGTATTCCGTGAGACATATGCAATGTCGGAACGCCACGCCGGAACTGTGACCCGTCTGCGATATCATCGTGGATCAGGCTGAAATTATGAAACATCTCGAGAATGCCGGCTGGCTTTATAGTGTCTGCAGATTCCCCTCCCACTGCCTTAGAGCAGAGCACCATCAATAATGGCCGGATGCGTTTTCCGCCCCGCATAATGTAAGGGGCAAGCATGACATAGACTTCCTTAGGTTCACGGCCAAGCACAGTAGAGATGTACTTCTCGATTTCTTTAATCTCTGGCTTTACCATCTCAATGAACATGGAGAACTACTTCAGGCGAAAGGGATTTAAATGGTGTGACTTTATTACGGATTGCCCTCGTTAGAGGCGCCTTGTATATTCGCACTTTACACATTTCATCCTTATGACATGGTGGCGCTGGTCGAAAATGAGCTTGACTGATTTTGCCGGGACCCACCAGGAATTGCATTTTCTGCAGAACCTGCGCTTCTGGTCATCAGTTAACCTTACTTTGTGCTTTTTTACTAAAGCCATTACCATCTCTACGTATCGCTTCGAACGCTCGGGCTTGCAATTATCCCATGATTTTTCCGCTTCTCCTAAGAGCTGGGCTATGGACTCCCGCACACTAGACTTTATAAGACCTTTTGGGCTTTTAGACATTGTGATGCCTACTCTGGAAAACTTTATTAAGGATTACTATGTTGACCCGATTTGGTCGCATACGGGTTATAATGTAGTGAACACGCTCACATATGCATTAATCGCGATCACTGCAGTATATTTTATCTTCAGATTATTGAAAGACAGAATCACTTTCGATCGCCGGTTCGTTTGCAGCGTGATGTGTTTTGTTCTTGCCGGATCCACGATTCGGGTGGTCACGGATTCTATTGACACCAACGTATTCAAGCCAGTCACATTGATCCACCAACTTGTCCTTGATTCTCACATTTATGATTATGGGTATCTCACAACCACGCCGGGGATTTATATTGTGACTGCAGCTTTGCTCTTCATTTCAATGGCAATTCTTTATTCGATGAAAAAGATGGAGTGGCTTTGGGCGATTGGAATCGCGATCTGGATTCCGCATTTCCTGCTATTGATTCCATTTATGAAATATTTGATATACGCGATTCCGATCCTTGTGCTTGCCGCAATCCCGACATACATTGCATACAGGTATTTCAAGAAAGATCCGGTGATGGCAGGGATTGTTGCGGGCCACGCGCTCGATGGGGCAGCAACGTTTTTTGTGATTGATATATTCTCCAAGATCAGCGGCATATCGTATGGTGAGCAGCATGTCTTCTCATCAGCTATCGGGACAATTGGCGGGACTTACCTGACATTTTATCTGGTCAAGGCTGCGGTGTCTTTTTGTGCCGCGTACGTTGTGACAAAAGAGAAGATGGCAGATGATGAAAAAACATATATCGCGCTCGGCCCCGCTGCCTGAC
>JBFYLN010000050.1:0-6299 GCA_041305425.1 Microcaldota archaeon
ACCATCCTCATCAAATTCATTTTCATTCGGACTAAAAATATTTCCTTATCGTCTTATTCAGCCTCTCCGCTTCCTTCATTGCAGCATCAGCCGGTTTCCCGCCCGTCTTTTCATACGCATAAGAGATCGACGAGCTCGCGTTTATCCGGTGGATCGGAAGGTTGTCTCTAAGCGATTCGAGAACCATCTCAAGATCCCCGCCTTGCGAACCGATTCCTGGAATCAGCATCGGGATTTCTTTTTTCCCATCCTTTCCTTTTGCTTTCGTTATCTTAACTATCCGTTTAATCGAATCACTCGTCGCTCCGACAACAAGTCCGGTCCCCCATTCCACCGCTTTTTCCGCAACATGCTCGTACAAAAATTTCTTTCCGCATTTCAATTCCTCGAAATCCTTCGCCCCCGGGTTCGATGTCCTGCACAACATATACACAAGTTTCCCTTCCCGCAGGAAAGGCTTCACTGAATCCTCACCCATATAAGGACTCACAGTAAGCGCATCCGCTCCCCAGAAATCGAATGCCTCGCGCGCATACGCTTCGCTTGTCTTTCCAATATCTCCGCGTTTCCCATCAAGAATTATCGGGATCTTATTTCGATATCTTTGAATAATATTCTCGAGAACATAGAGTCCATCGAATCCATATTGCGCGAAAAAAGCGTAGTTTGGTTTTATCGCGGCAATCGCGTTTTCCTCAAGAAGCGTATCTGTCATTTCATGGAAGAACGGCTCGATGCGCTCTTGTACTGAGCCTGTCTTTGAGCCTATTCCTATTTTCTCAAGCACTGGATCGATCCCAAAACAAAGTATGGTCCTTTTCTCGATCGCACTCTTTTTCAACAATTCAAGCATGAATATGGTTTATTATCAATCGTTAAAAAATCTATCCTCTACTAGTAAAAGCATGGTAAACATGCGCATATCTCTTATGTCTGTTTTTGCTTTCGCTTTTTTTGTCATTTTGGCCATCTCAGCCGGTTGTCTGTTCAAGCCTTTTTCCGGTGAGTTTGAAACTTCCATAGGATGTGCTTATTCGAATCCTGCGTGCACTTCGATCGAGTCTTGCATAAACAATTCATGCATAAAAAAAACCGGCTGTGATTATTCCAATCCCGTTTGCGCATCGAACGAATCATGTGTGAATAATGCCTGCATAACGCTGGCTGGTTGCACTTATGGCAATCCAAGCTGCGGAGCGGATTATGAATGCCAGAACAATTCTTGTGTAGAAAAAACAATCTGCGGAAAGTTCGGATGCCAGGTTGGCGAGTCTGACAGCAACTGTTGTCAGGATTGCGGCTGCCCTCTTAATTCGTCATGCAGCCCAGGCGGCGTATGCGTATCAACTGGTGCAGATTTAATTTTCGAAGATTACAAATCGCAGGAACTGCCCGCATCATTTTTATATTCGGTGCCAAGGGGAACTCTTGAAACCGAAGCAGGCCCGATAGTTCAAGTCACGATTAAAAATACGGGATCACAAAAAGCCGGGAATGTCAAATTGAAAGCAGAAGTCCAGGGATTCACCGGAACAACCCTTTATGAGTTCGGATCGATCAATCCTGGGAATAGCATCCAATTCAATTATACTCCGAGTTTCGGGAAAAAAGCCTTAAACATCACTAATAAGACGAGTGCAAATGTGTTACTTGCACTAGAATATCTAGGAGGCAATATGACTCAAACAAAATCATTGAGAAAGGAACTTATCATTCTTCCCATTGATTCATTTGACTGGAGGGTTCCGCAGGCAGCGAGCGCTTGGGTGGATTATCAGAATCCTGAATTTTTGGGCTTTGGCGCTGATGCAACTGACCATGCAAATATAATCGATGACATTGAAAAAGAGCGCGCAGCAAGGCAGGTTCTCGGCCATCTGCAAGCATTGGATATTCAATATAAGAAAAAGATTGACGCGCTTCCATCTGCCTGCTATTCCCAAACGCTTCGTTTTCCGGCGGAGACATTGAAAGATAAATTCGGGGATTGCGCAGACCTTGCCGTCCTTTATTGCACTGTGCTCGAAGCTGCCGGAGTGAAGAGTGCGATAATAAAAACGCCTAATGTTGTTCTTGCTGGATATGTGAAAACCGACGGATCGCTCGTGCCAATTGATTTGCGCGGATTCGAGGATTTGGAATTCGTGAATGTAACGAAAAACGGGATGAACGAGTATCTTAAGGACTCAGCATCCGCGGAAATTTTTTACCCTTCGGAAAAGCTGATTTCAGATGATAAACGAATCCGACCGGATATGTTTATTCTCTATCCTAAGATAAGCACAACTTCCGCTAATTGCATTGTTTCATCTGGTGAATTCAGCGTCAACTATTGGTTCAAGAACAATGGATATGATACCGGGCGCAGGTGCCTGGTTTCCG
The DNA here is from genome assembly GCA_041305425.1 of Microcaldota archaeon. Taxonomy (GTDB): domain Archaea; phylum Micrarchaeota; class Micrarchaeia; order Anstonellales; family Bilamarchaeaceae; genus CAILMQ01. The sequence continues at coordinate 2,383 of JBFYLN010000050.1, forward strand.
AGCTTTACGATGGACCCACCAAATATTTCTACAACCGCTCGTGCGTTGACATGCCAATGGGGGAAATGAGGAATGTCCATATCGAATTGGCTAACATCTCTTCAGGGCTTCTGCTTACTTCGAAATGCTATCTTGATTAGCATCTCTCTATTCTTTTTTTATTATTATATCTGTCAGTAATTCCAAAATGCTATCTTCTGAGTTTATCGAACCGATCTGCCTGATGCTAAGGATTTCCCCATCCTTGGTGAAATCGATTCTTCGGTTTATGGATGTGAGCGATTTCGACCCTGGAACAGGGACATCAAAAACATTCACGTTCTTTCCACCAAAATCCATACTTCCAATCGGTTGGATATGCGCAGGATAATCTAAATCGCAATCAAGGACCCACCTTGTGCTGTTGGCTGGGAACATTTCACGAATGTCATCTGGCATGTTTTCAAGGTTGCCATATGCAAACTGCACTTCGCCCCCTTTAACTGACTTCGAAATCATCTCAAGGGGGATGTCCATGCCATCCTGGGTCTTCACGCTCGTTTTTTTCCTCCTGAAGATATTTGTCTGCTCCCTATCGCTGTGATCCTCTTGAATCAGCGATTCGAATCCATTTCCATTTTCAATAATCTTCTCTCCAGGAGCGCTGAATATCGCGAAAATCTTGGAGTGAGAATATCCTGTCCCGTCGCGTGCGTCCGGCGCGTGATCTGGCGAATCCGCTTTCGAAAATCTAGATGCGAAAATCACTTCCTCTCCTGAACCTGGTGCAGTTCCAACATATCCAAAAAATTCGCTTAATCTTGAAGCGAATATCACTTCCTGATGCTCCCGCTTCAGTTCTTCGATCGAGACGACCATGGAGTCAGAGCATTCCCTTTCTTCCTCTCCCTGCCGGACAACCCTCAAATCATGCGGCGCGCTCGCTTCCTCGATAATCGGTTGGCTTGGTTCTTCTCTGAATTGTTCAATCTGTCCCTCAATCTCATCGTCCACCAGCGGCAATCCCGGATCGGTTCTTGGTTTCGGCTTGACAAGCGTATACACTTCTGAGGGTATTTCCTCTACCATGGAATCCGTGATCGGCAATTCTTCATCCTGTTCCATCTCGACAATGCCTGAACTCAAGAATTCGATATCTTTATCATCCATTCCCGGTTCAGTGTTTCCAGTTACTCCCGAATCTTCAGTTACTCCAGAATCATTTATCGAAACCACTTCATCCAATTTGGTAATCAATTCCGAATCTTCAGGCTGGCTTTCCGCTTGCATTGCAACAAATTCGATTTCAGGCGGATCTGCCGGTTCAATATCTACTTCCGAAATATTTTCTTCTAAAATCGGTTCGATTATCCGGGCCTGTGGCATTTTCGCATTTTCTGGCCCTTGTGTTATCAATGAATCTGTGATTGGAATTTCTTCTTCTATCATGGCCTGGTACTCGTTTGCATCCCCATCTGGAGTAGGCATCTCAACTCCTTGTTCAAGGCCATTTAATTGGCCCATCAATGTTTCTGAAAGAATAACATTCGGTAATGGAGTGCTGTCTTGAACCTGTGCCAAGTGCAGATCCTTTTTATCGAATAAATTCTTTTTCGCATTCCATTCCATCAGTTCATTTTTGTTCAATTTGCTGATCAAAATGACTGCTTCACTTATCGATTCAGGCTCGATCCCCATCAGTTCGCTGAAAGAAACCGGACCCATCGCGTTTGCATTTTTATTTCTCTGCTCTTCTTCTTCGTTTTCCCTGCGCATCGCCAACAGGATTTTCACGTATTCGCTTTTAGCCTGGCTTTGGACCGCTTCATATCCCCTGGCATCTAGCATCACAATTTCAAGGCTGCCTATTGTTTTTACATCTCCGTCTTCTACAGTGTCGATGGACTGGAGCCGCTCTATCATAAATTCCCGGATGCCGGGAGCTGAATTTTTCAACGTGTATGATATGTATGCCGCAACCCCCTTTCTTATCTCTTTATTGGCTCCAGTCGCGATCACTGCCAATGCGTATAATCCTTTTTCAGCTATCAATGGGATCTTGATCTTATTTTCCACAGCACGCACAAGGCAATCGATCGAATCGAAAATAATCTGCTTGTCCTCTTTTTTCACGTGCTTGAACATCTCGCACAGGTTGGCGATCCGCGTGTCCGTGTATTCGCTGAATATATCTTTTTCAATCTCTTTTGCAGTCTTGACAAGAAGGTATTTGTAGCTTGGGCCTTCCCTTAATCCGACCATTCGGAAAAATGGCTCTTCGAGGATTTCTTTAGGGTATTTTCGTAGTGTTGGGTACAACTCATGCAGGTAGTCGCCGTGCGTGTAATTCGGTTTTATCTTAATCTGTTGGGTGGATTTTTGCATAATTATCACTGGTAATGTGTTAATATATAGATGAAAGGGTTTTTAAAAGAAGTGGATTAATATGGATTAAAGAGAGATTATATTTTGTGTTATCGCGGTGAGCCTAAAGCAATCAATATAAATCCGTCTAACCAAATCGATTCTAACTACGGGGTCGTAGTATAAGCTGGTAGCACGGCAGGCTCCAGATCAAGTCCGATTCGTCGGGCAAACAGAGGCCGTAACCTGCATATCAGAGTTCAAATCTCTGCGACCCCAAATATTTCAAAAGTTTTTGTTGCAGCCCCCAAATCCCTTTAAACTCTTCTTTTTCATATCACTCTCATGAGAAACCATATCTTTCTATTTGTGATGCTGCTAGCTTCATTTGCGGTTTTCGGCTGTCTCAATCCAGACAATGGAAACGGGGTACAGAACACAACCCAGACTGTCCAGTATGGCGACAATGTCACTGTGGATTATACTTTGACTGTAGATGGAAAAGTCATTGACACTAGCAATGCAGATGTTGCAAAGAATGCAGGAATCTACAATGCGAATCGAAGCTACATGCCCCTTACATTCACTGTTCTATTAGGCGGTAACATTATTCCTGGTTTTGCAAACGGCGTGATCGGCATGAAAGTCGGCGAATCAAAGAATTTCACGGTCAGCCCAGTAGATGGTTATGGCCTCTCTGACCCAAGCAAGATCACGAATATGACTAGATATTACAATATGTCTGTTTTCGAAGAGGCGCCAATAGAATATTTTATCGCGAATAACATCACGGTCGCCAATGGTACGGTTATTCCTTCACCAGTCGGCTATGTCGGAATACAGAATTTTACGAGTGAAATCGTCACATTGCGTTACCTTTTCTCCCCTGGGCATCAGTTTGCTGCAAATGGTCTTCCCCAAACCGTAATGAATATCACAAATGAGACTATGCTCATAAGATTTGACATGGAAGAGAACAAAACTTACCAGGTCGTGGATCCCATGACTGGGCAAAAGACATCTGGCACAGTCACTTATGCTGACAATGACACCATCATTTTAGACCAGAACGGCCCGCTCGCAGGAAAAGACCTTCATTTCGAGGTCACAATGCGGGCAATAAGCAGATGAGTATATAATGGCAAAACATCATTCCCAAATTGAGGTTATTACTCCGCAGCTTGCTGCGGTCAATTTGGGAATTGACGGCCGAATGAGCGATACCCCGCTGCTTGCAGCGGGGACTCTTCGGCCGGCTTCATTTGCCCAACTTTTCATACTTTTCCACTTCCTCGATTTTCATACTCTTGTCCAGCTGTTCAAGGTAACCTCGTGACCCTTGGTTTGAAGGTAAACGCTTTATGCTATTGAGGATCCTCTGGATCGACATGAGGACGTCCTTATTGCTATATGGGTTTTTGGACAGCTCCTTGTCAATGCTCATAAGGACATCACGTTCCATCTGGCTGAATTTGTACCCACGGTCGCCTCCGTGGTCCCGAAGCCGCTTCAACGAATCTATGATATCCCTGTCTTTGAGCTTGCGGTTCACACGAAAATGTTTCAGAAAAATG
>JBFYLN010000051.1:0-3833 GCA_041305425.1 Microcaldota archaeon
GAAGGGAAGTCTTCCCGGGTCATACGTGTCCTCCTCACAAACTGGCCAAAATCATGGGATCTGCGTTCTCTTGCAAAAGAAGCTGATGTCACTTTAGGTACTGCCCAGCGTGTTGCAAACACTTTGTTAAAAGAAAATTATGCTTTGAGGGAAAGCAAAAGAGGGGAATTCCGGCTGATGGATCCTGTCAGATTGCTTAGAAGATGGGCAGCTTACACGGATTTCACCTCGCGTCATAAATTCATCCATTATTATACGTTCGAGCAGGAGATTGAAAAATTCCTTGAGCAGATGAAATCAAAAAATGGGCCGGAATATGCCCTCACTACATTGGTCGGTGCATTGCAGGTTGCTCCACATGTGCGCCCCACGGATCTTTATCTGTATATAAAATCAGTTGAAGATGCAAAAAAATGGGCTGAGCTGCTTGGGCTCAAGCCTGTTGAAAAAGCAGGAAATATTATTTTCGTTATTCCAGACGATCCGCATTTATTTTACCACTCCCAAGATATCAATGGAATAAAAATTGTTTCCAATATCCAGCTTTATGTCGATCTCTTCAATTATCCTGGACGAGGAGAAGAGGCTGCCGAAGAGCTGATCAAAAAAATTGAAAAGGAATGGGCAAAAAAGAGGTTTGAATGACATGTACGGTACCAATGAAACCGAGGCTTCAAAATCTGCATTGTTGGAACTTGGAATTGTGCTTAAGCGTTATCACGAGGATATGGTCCTTGTGGGCGGATGGGCGCCGTATTTCATCACAAACAAATTCTTTGGCCACTGTGGCTCGATAGACATTGACTTTGTACTGAAAACCAAGATCATGGAAAAGTACGAATCAATCCGGAAAAGTATTCTTGAGCTTGGATACCGACAGGAAAAAGAATTCCGATTCCTGAAAGAAGTTATCTCTCCGGTTGATAATCAAGAGTATGCCATACACATTGATTTTTTATGCGAAAAAGAAGGGTTGAAATACGCGCATATTCGTGATGTCCAAGATGATCTATCCGCATTTGCATTTGATGGCTGTGACCTGGCTTTTGATTTCAATTTCACAGAAGACATTGAAACTGTTTTGCCGGGCAATGGGAAAGCAAAGGCATCTGTCAAAGTCGCCGACCTTGTCACTTCGCTTATTTTGAAAGGTCAGGCCATTAACGGAAGGTACAAGCCAAAGGACTTCTACGATGTATACTCCCTGACATATTTTGATAAGACTCCTGAAAATGCTGCAGCGTACTTCAATAAGAGAATTGAAGGGAAATCATTTGACGCGGGTAAGTCAAAACTTATCTCACATTCAATATCTGTCCTCAAGGAAAAATTTGAAAAGGAAGATTCGATTGGGCCATATCAGGTCGAACTTTTTACAAATAGGAAATTCAGCCGGATGAATGTTTTTTCGCGTGTGGACACATTTCTGAAGGAAATTCGATTCGAATCCAAATAGCATGTTATTCGGCAAGGGCCGCGTGAATGCGTTCAAGGCGATCCAGGAAGCGAAGAAATAGGATTTTTTTCCAAGTCTTTTCTTCTTCCACTTCTTTTTTTATTTGTTCTTTTTCTGCTTAATTATCCGATGTTCTCTTTATGATAAAGGAAATATGAGGAATATTCACTTAATCTCCTCAATAATCCGCTCAAATATAACTATGGCGGCGTGAACTTTATCCTGACCCTTTTTCTTCATCTTTTGGTTCTGCTCTCTATCATAATATGTTTCTTCTTATATTATTCCATCAATGTTATCAAAAATGATAACTTTAAAAGCCTTTTGAAGGATAAACGACATCATGAAAAGCAAGGAATGGCTTTCCGCATCTCCAATCATTCGGTTCAACCAGATAGTGCGAGAACTGAAGAACAGCGCCTATTCCCGTGTATTTGTCCTGCGGATGATAAAGAAAGGGGTACTGAGAAGGGTGACAAAAGGCACATATACATCATCAAAGGACATATTCCAGATTGCTTCAAACATTTATTATCCAACATATCTCTCTTTCCTGTCTGCTTCTTACCGATATGGCTTGACTGAAATTATCCCGCGGAAACTCCTGCTTGCATCATCGAAAAAATACGACCTTATCGAGTTTAATGAATACACTATTGAGTTTATTCAGATAAATGCCATGTGGGGCTATCATAAGGAAGGGGAAGGGAAAGAAACAGTATTTGTCGCAGATATTGAAAAGCTGATGATCGATGCGTTTTTGAGGCCTAAATGCATGGGTAATTTTGCTGAGATCGAAAACATCTTCAGGAATGCAGAGAATGTAGACCAAAAAAAATTGAAAGATTATCTTATAAGGCTGAATTCAAACAAGATATTCCGCCAGGTGGGGTTTATGCTTGAGGCACACAAGGACATAGATATTCATGGAACGATTCCGATGGATTCCAATTATCATGAATTAAATCCGTTTAGGAAAGGCAAATCGATCAATTCCAAATGGAGGCTGAAAATATGAATATTGAAGAACTTGAGAAATACGCGGGTTTGCGGGGGTTCAATCTTGGCCAGGGGGAAAAGGATTATTACCAGAACCTTATACTTTTCATATTGTACGGTAAGTTTTCCAAGGAATTAATTTTCAAAGGGGGCACTGCACTTTCTAAATGCTATGGCCTGAACCGGTTTTCTGAGGACCTCGATTTTACTGTATCAGAGAAAAATGATTTTGTATCAATAATTGAAAAACGCCTCGAAGATTTCAAGATAAAATATCACACGAAGAATTTTATAAACTCCGATATCTCCCAAAAATGCAAAGTCAAGATCCAAGGTCCGCTTTACAAAGGAACTGAAAGATCAGAATGCTCAATCACTTTGGATTTCAGCTTTAGGGAATCGGTTATTCTGGAACCGAATGTAGTCGTAATAGCTCATCATATGGATATCATTCCTGCATTTGATGTTTATGTCATGAAAGAAGAGGAAATATTTGCTGAGAAAATACGCGCGATCCTGTCCAGGGAATCAGCCAGAGACCTTTATGATCTCTCATTTTTATTGAAAAGAGGAACGATGGTCAATATAAGCATTGTTGAAAAAAAACTTGAATGGAATCAAATAAAATTTAATAAACCGGATTTTCTCAAAAAGCTTCATGCCCTTAAGCCGATATGGCAAAGCGAGCTTAGTTCATTAGTAAAAAACGTCCCCAGTTTCGAAGAATGCTTTGCGATTGCCAAGCATTGGGCAGAAAGTCCTAAATAAATCTGATCCAAATTTGCCATGCGATGCTCAAGTCCAGGATCAATTCTACGGCAAGGGCCGCGTGAACGCGCTCAAGGAAGTGTTTACTCCGTCTTCATCACAATCCAAACTCTCTGCGCAAATGTGGCAAATGAAAAGATCGCGATAAGCGCAAGCAGCGGGAGCATGAACTGAACGACATTTAAGACAATCAATGTCAATGCTGCGAGCAACAATATGCTTCTTTCCGTTCGCTCGAGCAATCCAGGCATCTTCTTTGCCATTTCATTATCCATCATTCCTGAGTGTTCCGCATACGCTTTGACAAAAGAAGTCATGCACGTGCCGAAGAAAAGGATGGACAAGAGCAATAGCTGCGCCTCTATGCCGTTAAGTGAAACAAAAAGCGCAAGCACGACAAAAAACTCCACCAGCCGGTCCGAGATCCCGTCAAGGAACGCGCCTTTTTTTGATGTGAGGTTCTTCGCCCGGGCGATCGCACCATCAACCGCGTCAAGGAAAAACGCAAAAACAAAAAAAGCGAATCCGGGCGCGTATTGGGAACTGAAAAATAGAGCGAAACCGATTATCGCAAACAGTACTGAAATTCCCGTCACTACATTAGGATGGA
>JBFYLN010000052.1:0-3658 GCA_041305425.1 Microcaldota archaeon
TATTCACTGGAAAAAATATCATTGTATTGAATACGGATGAAGCGAAAGAGCATGATATCTATTCTGGGTACCGAACAGAAGTGAAACTCAAAAGTCAGTCAGTTATCGCGATTGTGGATGTGAGCAGTGAGCTTGTGAAGCCGGGCGAGGTCGGCGTATTCCGGGATATTGCGGCAGATTATGGAATCAAAGACGGAGATAAAGTGGAAATCGTCCATATGAACCGGCCGGCTTCGATCGAATATATCAAGATGAAAATGGATAAGGGAAATCTTTCATCAGAGCAGATCAAGACCATCGTCCGGGAGATCATGGACGGTAAACTTGATGAAATCGAGACCTCTGCATGGATTTCAGCAACTTACATCAATGGATTGTCAGATAACGAGATCATAGCGCTCACCGAAGCGACCGTATCTTCAGGAGACAAACTTGATTTGGGAGTGCATCCGGTTGTAGATAAGCACTGTATCGGCGGAGTCGCGGGAAACCGGACAACTATGGTGATCGTCCCGATAATCGCCGCTGCGGGCTTGTATATCCCCAAGACGTCGAGCCGCTCGATCACATCTGCGTCTGGGACAGCGGATACGATGGAAGTGCTCTGCGATGTGGATTTCGGAATCGACGAACTTAAGAAAATGGTCCTGAAAGCAAAAGGCGCGATAGTCTGGGGCGGAGGAATGAACCTCGCTCCTGTGGATGACAAATTAATCAGGATACGGCATCCGTTATCACTTGACCCTGAGGGCATGCTGCTCGCATCGATACTTGGAAAGAAAAAATGCGTAGGGGCAGAGTACGTGATCATTGACATTCCCGTTGGGCGTGGTGTGAAAGTCCCATATATCGAGCGGGCAAAAGAGCTTGCAAAACATTTCCTAACAATCGGAAAATCAATGGATATGGGAATTGAAGCGTTGATAACTGATGGGGCTGAGCCTGTCGGGAACGGGGTTGGGCCGGCACTCGAATGCAGGGACGTGCTTGAAGTTCTTGAAGGTGGTGGGCCGGATGATTTACGGCATAAATCTATTCTCATGGCTGGGAAACTTCTTGAGCTATGCGGAAAGGTCGATAAGAATAGGGGATATGCTGTTGCTGAAGGTTTGATCAAATCCGGGAAAGCGCTATCCAAGATGCGCGAGATAATCGAACTGCAGGGCGGAAACCCGAAAGTGAAATCAAAGGACATGCCTCTTGGCGAGTATTCGCATATTATCAGATCTGAACATTCCGGAAGCATTTTCCATATCGATAACAAGGTGATATCAAAGATCGCCCGGATCGCAGGTTCTCCACGCGACAAAGGTGCCGGTGTGTACCTTCATCGTATACGTGGGGATCGGGTTCGGCCCGGAGATGAGCTTTTCACGGTCTATGCGGAATCAGAATCGAAATTGGATTTCACGCTCAAAGCATTATCTGAATTAGAACCGATCGAGATGAGGAAGATGCTGCTCGGTTCGATGGGAGCGGAGAATGGCGTCCAGTAATTTTTTTCTTTTTTTATTCTGATACTCATCTTTATAAAATCTTCTCCGCACTTTCTTTTCTGGTAATTTATCCCGCCTTAGCTCAATGGTAGAGCGGTCGGCTGTTGGATGGATGAATATTTGAGACAAAATAAAATAAAAGCGCAAAACGGTGGCTTAACACCAGAAAAAGCCCGGATCATTTCTAGGTTAATGGGCGATGGCGCGTTGTATAAGCATAAACATGATTATACAATCAAATATGAAGTGAAAGACGAGGAGTCTTTGCAAAACTTTGCGAAGGACCTAAAAAAAGTATACGGATTAGAAATGTGGCGTTGGTGGAACAAATCAGGGAAAACAGGCAAAAAAATCCCATTTGTTCGTGCACGTTCCAAGTTGGCATATGAGGATCTTTTGAAATATGGCTCATACTCATGCCGTCTTTGGAGAGTCCCAAAAGCGATTTTCAACGCCAGTAAGAAAATCCAGGCTGAATTCCTAAAAGCATTTTATGATGATGAGGGCAGTGTGGTTGGGCATTATATTCGACTTTATTCAATTAACCGACCCGGCCTTCTAGGTATGTCTAGGCTTTTAGCAGGATTTGGAATCGATTCATATCTCCAGTTTGGTTATGGAGAAAAAAGAAACGTATACTCACTTACAATTAGTAAAAGAAAGAATGTAATTCTGTTCACTAAGAAAATTGGATTCTGTCTCAAAAGAAAAAATATAAAACTAAAAAATATGTTCATCCGTCCGGCCATAGCTTGCTCTGCCAGATAGATTATCTGGCCTACTGCTGCAAAACAGCAGATACCGACAGGTTGCTTGTTCAAGAGCTTCATAATGAAGCTGAAACTCAGGCAGGCGGGATACGTTACTTTTATTCTTCTTACCTCAATTATTCTTCTGCGGTTTCCCTGATCCGATGATCGTTTCCAGTTTCGGGTATTGGGTTGTTTTAGTTTCCCGATCATCTCATTATCCTTTATATATTTTCACTCTGATTATTTATCGATATGATCTCCCTCATCTACATAAGCGGGCTTCTCTTACTGTTAGTCGTATCCGCATCATTCTCAGCAGCAGAAACTGCAATCGTCGGCATCAGCCATTCCAAAGTCCATAACATGATGAAGGAAGGCAGGTGGGGAGCCGCGAGCCTGAACCGGCTGAAGAAAAACCTTCGTAAGACGCTGACTGTGATATTGATCGGAAACAATATCCTCAATACTGCCCTTTCCTCGCTTGCGACTCTGCTTGCAATCGAAGCGTTTGGCTCAGCCTGGATCGGAGCAGCTATAGGCGTAATATTCTTCTTCGTACTCATGTTCGGGGAGATATTCCCAAAAACACTGGCAACGGTATACGCGAGCCATGTCGCAAGGTATTGCGCACCGTATATCGAAACGCTCGCATTTTTTCTTTCCCCCCTGATCGTCATCGTCCAGTTCGTGCCTGACAAGATCCTCGGCTCGCGTGAATTCGGGAAAACGATTGTGAGCGAAAAAGAGATACATGAGCTCATGGAGCTGGGAATCGAGGAGCAGGTGTTCGAGAAAGGCGAAGTCGGGCTGATAAAAAATATTCTTCAATTCAACGACATACCAATAAAGGAACTTATCACGCCTATCGAGCAGGTCGCCAAGCTCAGCATCGACACAACGGTGGGGGATGCGGTAAAGCAGGTATCATTCCATAACTACACACGTTATCCAATTATTGATAAGGGCGGCTACATCGTGGGTACGCTTCGGGTAAAGCGCCTTTTCCAACATGCATATGACCGCAGGAACAAGAAGGTTTTAGAGCTTGCAGACAAGCCTCTATTTATAGACGGTGAAATCATGATCGACGATGCATTCGGCATGATGAAAAAGGAGCATAAGCATATTATTTATGTCACCGATGCAAATGGGAAAGTGATCGGGATCGCGACTTCTGAAGATGTGCTTGGGCAACTGGTCGGGAAGTTCTAGGGCGAAAAAAAACATTAAAAAATTCAGCAGAAATTCTCGGTGACATATACCTTGTAATCATCCGTTATCTCAACACCAATCCCTTCTTTTTCAAGCCCTGGATCCAAAATATTCTTGTGATGGTCCGGGCTTTTCATCCAGTCATCAACCGTCTTTTTCGCAATCTGGTCAACACTGCTCCAGTTATAGCTTAGAACC
>JBFYLN010000053.1:0-5814 GCA_041305425.1 Microcaldota archaeon
CATCTCGTTTATCGCAAGCGACCGTGCATGTATGAGCCCTACGCCAGTACCCATTAGAACGATTGCAGAAGTTTCCCATGCAATGCTTCCTTTCAAGCCGTTTATCACCATGTCCTTATGGGGCGCAACGAGTGCAAGTTCCACTTTCTGGCCATTGATTTTAATTCCGTTTTCAAGGATCCTGAGCATCCGGTCTCGCGTGGTTCCTGGAAGTATGTTTGACGAAAGTGGCGGAAAATAAGCGCGCAATGCTCCGCTTTGCCTATGTGTGAAAAGAATGATTATGTTTTCAGCCGAGCCTTCCACGACCCTTTCAGAATGGTTGACTGCAAGGATTTCCCCAAAACCGAGCGCCTTTCCGATATTGATATTGAGCGCTGAGTTTACGTAGTTGCCTGCGATCTTCTGGTTCACTGGCATTGCATGGTCTATCCTCGGGTATGGCCCGATTAGCACATCGAGCCCGGCTTTGTAATGCACCTCACTCAGGTACTGCTTCCATGGCAATGTGCCTATTGCAAAATACATCGGCTTTGTCGCAAGCTTTCCGTCCTTTTCTATCACCGTGGGAACCTTTAGCCCGTCCTCTCCGGAAACCCAGAATACGGGACGGAAATACCCACCTTCTATTTGCACGATGCTTTCCGGATAATTTGCGCACCTGACTACATTATTCAAAAAAGCGAGCGAACATATCGCCGCTTGCATCTGACTGATTGTAAATTCATGTATCTGGTTTCCGAACATGGCCTTTAGCCTTATTGGGATTTTTGCGGTTTCAAATGCCCCATCTTTATAATATATATCAAGGGCGCACGTTATATCATTCCCATTTCCATTACTGCCTGGGGAATCCAGGTAAAATCCTCTGGGAGTCCGCTGCATATGCTGGAGCGAGCTTACGTCATTATTCTCAGAAATCTTCATTGTCTCCAGAATCAGCGAGATATCGAATGCGAGAGAAGAATATATGAATCTTGAGCAGTTGTGCGGAAGCTCTATGAACGCATCGCCATACGGAGTTCTCTTCAGGCTTATGCCTTCAAACCCTCCTGCTCCGTAATGTGCGGGATTGGAAAACACGGTATCCACAGCGACTTCAACCGGGACAAAACCTTTCATCTTTGAGTAGAACGCGAACCGTGCGTCTTTATCCATTGGGAAATGCGGCGTATCGGTTTCCCAAATCCGTCCTTCCCTGTCCCTGATTGCGATCCGAACGGTTTCAGTTTCCAAAGTTTTGCTTCCTGGCTGCCTTCTGTTTTCGTCCATGGTAATCACTGCTTGCAATTATGTATTTTAAAAAAATAATGGCCAATCAAATATTGATTAGGCAGGAAATCTATTTAATTGGTTTTGTATAATGTCCACTTAACTTTTAGGTGAAACCTATGACTATGTTGTTTACCCCAGGGCCTGTGAAATTGACTGACGAAATAAGGATGGCGCAATCGCACGAGATGATCTCGCACCGAGAAGAGCGCTGGAACGTATTGCACATGGACCTTGTCGAGCGGTTCAAGAAATACACGAATGCGCACGAAGTGTATCTTGTTACCGGATCCGGGACGCTCGGGATCGAGATGAATATTTTGAATGGGCTAAAGCGCTCTGACAAAATGATCACACTTGCAAACGGGGAGTTCGGAAAGCGGTTTGCAGATATCGCACGCGTGTATTGCGATAATGTGGAAGAGCACAAACTTGAGGTGGGGAAGGGATGGAATCTCGAGAAAGCCAAGCCGATCATTGACCAGGCTGCAGCAAAAGGCGTCACCGTTTTCGGGATGGTCTATAACGAAACTTCAAACGGAACCCGAAACCACATCGGCGAAATCTGCCTTTATGCGAAGAAGAAAGGAATGCGAACGATTATTGACGGCGTATCAGCATGGCCGGCAACTGAGCTTGATCTGAAAGCAATGGGTATAGATTTCTTCTCAACCGGATCGCAGAAAGCGATCGCAGCCCCACCTGGCCTTGCGATGATCGCAGTAAGTGAAGAGGGTGCAAAGTTCAACGAATCGCGAACCGACCCGATCCCATCCTATTATATGAACATGAAAAAATACCGCAAGTTCATTGTGGAAAAGCGACAGACGCCATATACGCCTGCAGTCTCGCTTTACTTCGGCCTCAAGGCAGCATTCGACCTTTTAGATAAAGATGGAGGGCCAAAAGGATCTGAGGCAAGGCACAAGAAAGCAGCTGAATTCACCAGGAAATGGGCAGCGGATAATGGCATGAAAGTCGTTGCTGAGCCTGGTTTCGAATCAAACACGATCACCGCGCTCTGGACTGACAATGCCAGGCAGATCAAGAAGGACATGCGAGCGAAATTCGACATAGAAATCGCAATGGGCATGGGCGAGACAAAAGAAAAAATGATCCGCATCTGCCACATCGGCAACTTCATACAAGCAGATCTAGAGAAAGTCCTTAGCGCTGTAAGCAAGCTTAAATAATTTCGCATTTGATATAAGCTTCTGTTTATAGGTGAACTAATGCAACCAACCTCTTCTTCGCTGAACCGGCTCGTTTCCCTAACCTTCGATGAGAGCCCCAAAGTGAGGCTGGAGGCGGCAAAATCGCTTGGCGAGCTTGATGATCCTGCCGCGCTTTTTGCGCTCGTGGAATTGAGCTATGACAAGGATGTTTCTGTCAAGAAGATTGCGCAGGATATCCTTGACCTCAAGAAGCATACTGAAAAGGAAGTCATGTCATTTGCAGAGATATTTGCAACTGATAAGAAAGAAGAAACGCCAACCGAAGGCAGCGTATCCAATGACAAAAAGAACCGAGTCCTTGCACCAATCACAATGCTTTTCGAGCGCAAGCTCGGCAAGGCGACCGCGGACCGGGTCAAGGCAAAGATGATGCCTGCGATTGAGAAAATCTACCAGAAAAGCGTATCCGGACCCAAGGGCGCTGATCGGGGGGTGTCGGAAGAGACTGGCAGGAAAGCGATGCAGGAATTCCTCACATCTTACTTAGAAGCAGTATCTGATGTCAGCAAGAGTTCGCAGGCCGAGCGCGACTCCGAAGAGAGTGACGCATCTGACATAATGGACATGCAAGTTGCACATAGCCCCATTCCGAATCCCGAGAATCCGGATGATGACGGGGAAGGGGCATTCGAAGTTCATGAGCATTTGGCAGGGGAGTTGGACACTATCGGCTCAAAAGACAAGCATATCGAGCTGGTGTCAAAGGAGCTCGATGAGATTGAAGAGGCAGAGCGCGAAGAGATCCAGGAAGCTGCCACGCTTGAAAAACGCATGCCTGACAACATGTTCAGGAAGGCATATGAGGCAATGATGCTTTCAGAGGGAGATGACGAGATCATGCACCGCGAGATGGAGCGTATGCTCAAGAGCTTAAAGCATGATGTCAAATTAGCTTATACTCTTGCTAGAAGGAAGTTCAAGGAAACCAACCTGACGCACCTTACGAAACTTAAAAATGGCATGCGGAATGTCAACACCGAAGACCTTATTGTCAAATCCATCGAGAGCCGCGAGTATGCGAAATCCAAGAAGCAGAAAGAGATCTATACTCGCATGCTTGTCAATGATTTTGAAGGAAATGAAGGCGTAGTCTACCTTTTCGAAAATCGCGGCGCGGCTGTAGTCAACGGGATGAAAATCCGAGTTGTCAAAGGATTTGCCAAGACTTTCGAGTTTTCCGGGGAAACGGCGCTGACAATCAGCCAGAAGGGGAATATTTATATAGTATTGTAGCTATTAATGTAATCTTATAATTGAGGTTTAGATTATGGAATCACTAACTAAATATGAACTTGCCCGCATCATCGGTGCAAGGGCTCTCCAGCTTTCTATGGGCGCTCCCCCTCTGATCAAGCCGAAATCGGAAAATAGTTTTATCGAGATCGCTGGATTGGAAATGGAAAAGAATGTAATTCCTCTTTCTGTTCTCAGATAGAACTCTACGCATCCGCAACTAATCAAATTCCAAACCGGAAACAAGTCGCGCCTCGTATCCGTTTCCAACTTCTTTTAGCAATATCCTTTTTTCGCTATCTATCCAGTCGATCGCTTCATCTCCATCAGACGAATTGATCCTGACCACTAACGCTTCCCTGCCATTATAGTACTCTTTCCTGATAAAAGAATATTGCATTTTCGCAACTGGCTTTTGCATTAAATCAATACTCATAAGTGTCGCGATATTCCAAATCCATCCCTGGTCCACTGCAAGCATCCAGGGCTTGAAAAGAATGAATGCCGGGACTTCGAATGACGAGTTCAGGCCTAATGCATCGTTCCCAGCCTGATCAAGGCATATTGATGTTTCACTACCTGACAAGACAATCAATGTGCAATTATTTCCTTTGAAAACTCCATACGTGAGGTTGACGCTTTCATTCATTGCAGAGTATTCATACGTATACGCTTGGCCTGGTTTCAGCTGGAGCGTTTTCATCTTGAATAATGATTCCTCGGTAGTCACAAGCGTAGGGTTATCCAATTGCGGCTTTAACCGGGTACCTGAAATCAGCATTAATGCTAAGAAGATGACAAGGCTTGCAACCGCGATCGTCCCGATTGTAATCTTTCTGTTTCCAATATTTGCGATTTCCACTATTGCCGCCTCGCTATCTGGCCGAATAACGCATATGGCTTTGATGTAGGAGTTTTCAGTTCTTCAAATAGGATTTGGGAAATCCTCATGCCTTTATGTATCTTTATCTTGAATGGCGCGAGGTTGACAATCTCTAAAATCTGGTGATTCGAGCTTCCTGGCTGGACAACTGCCGCTGTGATATGAATGATCAGGCCCATCCTTGCATAGCGCGATCTTCCTTCGAGTTTGCCGATAAGGTTTGGAGGAAGCGTTATTTTTTCCAATGTTTTCCCAAGGCATAAAACACCTGGCTCGAGTTCAATTGAGTCTGCTTTTTTCATTTCGAACACTTCAGTGAAAGGTGTTTTTGAAAGGTCTACTGTTTTTCCTATATATTTCTTTTTCAGGAAATACCATTCATTACTGAGTGTAAGGTCGACTGATGCCGGCCCGATCTGTGATTTATCAAATGGTTCGATCTTTATGATCCCTTTATCCAGCGCATCCAATATGTCGACATCTGAGAATACCATAAATTGTATTTCTGCGTGTTGATTTTTAATTACTTGTTGTACTCTTTTTTCTCATGATTGACAAGCTAGAGCCGATCGCAAAGCGCATGCGTGAATCCAAAGCGCTTGTGGAAGAAAATGCGAACGAGATACGCAAGGAGAACGAACATCCGGCGATCGGGCTCGAAGAACAAAAAATAATAATCGAAGCGAATCGTGTTGTTCCAAATTATTCAGTTTGTGCAATTGATGGCGGACTGCTTGCCGATCGGTTGGTTGGTGCTGATATTCTTGTGCGCCGGTCTGTTGCAGTGAATTTTGTTTATTCTCAAGGAAAGCTTGCGCCTGTGAAATATCACCCGAAGAAATTCCCTGAAAGTTCTGTTGATTTTAAGAGCGGCCTTGATGAGCACGAAGCGCTTGTTTTTCGCTCGCTCTTCCGGTTACGAGGGGAGATCGGTTTGGCCATCGATGCCCTCGATACGTTCAAGCCGGATTATTTATTTTTGGATGGATCGATCGTTCCGCTTGGTTCGGATAAGCCTGGGGAAGGTTCGGTGCTTTTTTCAGATTATGAAGAACTGATAAAAGAGTACAAGACGCTTTACCAAAAGTGCGAGGCTTCCGGGTGCCAACTGGTTGGAGTGATTAAGGATAGTAGAGGGAAGAGGTTAGTAGAGATTCTTGCGGACCAGCTGATGGGAAATTTCCCGGATAG
>JBFYLN010000054.1:0-5549 GCA_041305425.1 Microcaldota archaeon
CCAAAGAAGATCTTGAGTATGTTTATGTTGTAAGCTTGCTGGGTTGAAAGATAACAAAGAAATTAGATTCTAAGAGCGCTTCTTTTTTGGTTTCAAATATTTATTCCAAACCGCATCTTCCTTTGGATCCTCTAGATACTCCCGCCAGGAATACCATTGGATTTTCTTGAGATCTTCATCCTCTTCGCGCATCGATTCCTTTTTGGATTTTTTCATTATCACCAGCTCTCCACAACCGAATATCCCGCGTTCTCAAGAAGAGTATATTCGTCATCACTCGCCTTGCACACATGCGCTTCCAGATCGCGTTTCCAAATCTCGCTTATAGCCTTGCGCGCTTCGCCTTTCATCTTTCTTCCAACTGATACCAACGTCTTTAGCATCGGGCTCACCAGATAATATTCTGCATCCATATCAACCACCTGGAAAAGGCAGGACAAAAGCAGTATATAAACTTAACGGGACCAGATTTCCGCGGTGTCCTCGAAGCGGAAAGTATTTGTCGTCAGACAAATCTGATTTCCGCGGTGTGAATTCTTCCGAGGAGGATTACAAAAAAATCAGGCGATATTTCCGCGGCTAGAAAAAGAAGAAAAAAGGAAAGTGATCAAACTATTTCTTATAGCCCTTGCCTTTTGAGAAGAAGAACTTGAATGCCAGGAACGCACCGACCAGCAGGATCAGAAATAAAAGCAAGAGTAAGAGCAATCCGCCAGCTGCCTGGGCAATGACATCAAAAATAGACATCGGAGCCTCTGGAGGAAGCGGCTTTGCAAGCGCTTCAAAGGAAAGGGAACTAAGCTTCGTTCCTCCGGACATCAATTCGATAGTGTATTCCCCTGCAAGAGATAGCGGGAATATGATTTGCCCATTGGAATCAGTGGTTAAAATCTCATAGCTGCCATCTGGCTTGGTCAGTTTCAATTGAGTATTAGCCAAAGGAGAGCCATCAGAATATAACGTTATTGTGGCATTGTCCCCGACGTATCCGCCGCTTCCTGAGATTTCAAATGATTTCAACGCACACTTATTCTCTTTGCAGGCATGGAAAGAATCGCAACCTGAATCATCACAGCATTCATAATTCGTCCATACATGGTTGGCAGCATAGCCGCAAGACCCAACCACGAGAGTGCAGTTGTTGTTGCTGCAATATTTTTCTTGAGCGCAATCGGAATCCACTGTGCATTCAGGAGGCAGGACTAAAGGAGGTGGCGCTCCAGATGTTTCATTTTGAGTGGCATTGGAGGTTACGTTCGGAACCGTTTCCACAACACATGGAGTGAATTCAAGGGTTATCGGTTCAGGCTTAGTATAGCCCAAAGCCGAAGCATCGAATGTATATGTCCCAGGTTTTGTGAGATGGAACTTGACATGCCCTGAATCAGCTGTTTCATCTTGCGCGATCAAACCTTCATAAGGGGTTGTCAAAGCCATCCTGATATTGACTCCTGAAATTCCATCAAAAGAACTATAGGCATAAACATCAACAAAATCGCCTGGGCAAACTGCAGTTGAATTGAACTTGAGCGTTTTCTTTGATGTTTCACCTGAAGATGAAGAAGACGTTGTAGCTGGCGCTTCACCCTGGAGAATAGAATAATAGCTTGCTGGGACAAAATTCGTCAGTGTCAATGTATTGGCCGCAGCATTAAGCGCAGCATTCATGTTTGTCCAAACTTCATCGTATTTCCAGATCTGGAACCCATTCTCATTGTAGCCAGATAGTTCGCTATCCAACCAATTCATGGAAAGGCTATCAATCGATACGGTTCCGGATATCAAGGAGATGTCGAGTGTTTTGTATTCGAATGATTGGTTAGGTGGTGAAGATGGAGTCTGCACCCAGCTTATAGAGTAAGCGCCAGTTGCATCCGCACTGTCACTAAGGGAAAGACGAGTATAGTTTACCAGATTGCCCAATGGGTTGTCGAAGACCACATTGGCAAGGTTGATGATAAACAGATTAGAAGAAGTGGACTCCACACGAAGATCCACCGTATTATTGAAGTAATGGTCCCCGCTAATTAGGGTCTGATTGGAATCCTGTATAAAAGTACCTCTTTGGATATTGCCGCTGATATTATTGTTTGTAAGACGATTATCTGAGGACATGCTTAGGTAAATTCCATTCCGTGAATTGCCATCAGCAATATTGTCGCTCAGGTTATTGTTGTTTGAACGATAAAGTAAAGCCCCGTTTCCGCACAATGACTGGGACATGGTATTCTCCTGCACAATATTGTTTTCGCCATTATCCACTAAAATAGCTGAAGACTCCAAGGACCCAGTCCCATAATAACGTAGCATGAAACGTAATTCCCCACCCCCGATTTCACTTTTCGGTATGCTGAATTCGCAGGTCTGGTGCTTGTATGGAACCTTATTGGTAAGGCCGAAGCCGCATTTCCCATATTTATCGTTATAATCATCTACACGGAAGGCTTTTTTTCCATTTGCTGTGATGAATGCCAATTCTACCCAGTCTTCACCAAATTCGTTTGTGTTGTCAGGAGTTATGTCCAGCGAGACGTATGCATTCTCTTCATCCTGGCCCGTGTAGACATATAAATATCCTTCAGGATGGCCTGAATCCGTCCTCCAGAGGGCAGTGTAAGCCGGAGCCGCAAGACCATCGGTTTCACCAATATTGCCATCTATGACAGGCACATAGGCATTTTCCGATATTGTAGCATAGCCAATATTCGGGAAGAACAGGGGCAATCCAGTCAAATATTCATTTGCAGTCAGGAAAAGCGTGGCAGGCTCATTGCAGGAACCAGGAATATCCCAGGAAACCTCTATCTCTTTTTCGTGCGCTACAACAACGTTATTGTCGATTGAAATCAGGTCCTCAAGCACGCTCTCTCCTGAATCAGTGTACTTTGCGTATGCCGGCGCGACCTCAAATCCGCAGGCATTGAGCCTCGCTGCATCTATATCAGCAAAAGGAGCCAGCCCATTCTGTGTTATCCTAAGCGTGATGCTGCCTTCGGTTTTGCTGAATTGGAATTCCTTGGTGGAATATTTGGCCTCGAAAGGAGATGAGTATAATTCGCTCCAGGTTCCAGAAGAGCCAAGTTGGCTAAGGTGATAAGTTGTTGGCTGGCATTGAGTATTCGCGATATTCCTTACCAGGCTATTGTTGTTTGAATATTGGATCCAAATTCCATAATAATTATGGTCATACGCGATATTATCCAAAATAGCGTTATTATCTGAATCATATACGTAGAATCCGGCACGGTCATTCGCATTCGCAGTATTATTGGAAAGATGGTTATTGTTTGAATCGGTTTGAAGAAGGAAACCATATTCGCCATTATTTTCAGCTGTATTATTCTCAACCCGGTTACTGCTGCTTTCTGAAAGGCGGATGCCTTCCTCCGAATATTGGATGTTGTTTTCGGTTATGTTGTTGTTGTTAGAAGCATCAAGGTAAATCCCGTAATATGGATTGCTGTATAAGGTGTTGTTCATTATCGAGTTATAATCTGAATCATAAACATATACGCCATGATAATAGCCGCCGATGTTTCCGCAATTCTTCACCGTCACATTGGTGATTGACCCGTTTAGCAAAATGCCATATGTGGTTCCGCCCGTGCCATTATTCGTAATGTTATATCCATTACAGTCAAAGATGAGATTTGATGCGATGATCTTGACGCAGACAGTGCCGCTTAGCGGGGCTGCATCGATCGGAGCGCCTTCGAGATTATTGGCCAGAGTCAGGGATGTGGATAATTCAGTACACCCCATAACTGCGTCAGCGAAAGATATCCCTGGCAAGAGCAACATTATGATTCCCATAAGCAAGACTAAGTTGATGGTTCTCATGAAGAAAGAATAACTCGTGAGGTTTATAAGACTTTGCCCGGCGAGCAATAAGAAGAAAATCGCCCTCATCGGGAAAGTCAGTTTTCAGTGTCCGAATTTTTTTTTGGTTTCCGGTACTTGAAATACGTTTGAACCCGAATCACAGCCTTCGGAGGGCCGTATCCTGTCTGTTTCCGGTTTCCAGCATTACTGTTTCCAGTGAGAACGGATTCCAGAATCCAGGGTAGACTATGAGGGCGTATAGGTTATTTCTAATAAAAGCATTATATAAAAGGTTCGCTCGTTTCGTTTTTAATAAACCCGATTGCGATATCGCTATCTCTTCCCGGTTATCGGGATCCCGTATTCGTTTCGCTTGCCGAAATCTGCTGGAATCCCGTTTGGGCATTGTTTTGCCTTGGGGAGTTCCTGAGGGAATCGGGCATCCGGGGGAAGGCCGAAGAAATTCACGAATTCAGGCTCTTTTTCCTTTCGACCGCATTTAACAAGCCTAAGGTGCGCCTTATTCATAGATTTTCTGGAAATCGATTTGTGGCTGTTCATTGTTATCATGAAAATATATATTACAAAACAAATAAAAAGTTAAGTGGTTTAAAAAATTGAAAATAGAAAAATGAAATTAAATGAGGAAAAAAATCAGCGAGCGCTTCTTGCCATTCTTTCAGTTTCATCTCTCTTCTTCATGGCATAGCTGTTCTGCGAATCTTTCTTTGCTGTAAATATGATTTCATCAGCCAATGATTTGGAGAGCGGCTTAGGCTTATTGAATGAGCCCATCAACGCAGCAAGCGAAATGTTCCGAAGCGCCATGTCGAGCCTCCGCGTTGCAGAGATATCAACTGCAACCTGGTAGCTCACACCACCATATGATACACGTGTCGTATCTTCACGAGGCGCAGCATTCTCAACTGCCTGGATAAGTGCCTGGATCGGATTCACTTTCATATCCTCTTCCACGATCATGAGCGCTTTCTCGACGATCTTGAGCGATCGGAGCTTTTTCCCCTGCATTTGCCCTTTGGTCCGGATGACTTTTCCCGATGTTTTCTCACCGGTTCCGCCCCTCATAAGCTTGTTTGCAAGCCTCTCTACGATATTCATTTCCATTTTTCCGAAGGACTTTCTCGATTGCCTTCCGAATGTATGGGGGATGACGACAGGCTTCAATGAAATTACTTGTGCCATGCTCTTGTCGCGGATCTCCAAACCTTCCATTGGATATTTTCCAAATACTTTGTCAGTCATGTAATCACGTTACCTCTTTGGTTTCTCTTTCTTTCCGTGCCTAAGGCTTTGCAAGTCTGCACCATTAACTGAAACGATCTTGTAGCGGACACCTGGAATCGAACCCATCTGCCCTCTTTGCGAACCTCCGAGGCCGGCGATTATGATTTCGTCATGTTCATCCACGAATGAAATTGCTTTGTCCCTGACTGCGTGCGCACTGACGACTTTTCCATTCTTTATAAGCTGGCATTTCACACATTTGATCAGGCCGGAGTGAGGCTGCTTTTGTTCGAGAACGATTTTTTCCAGGACTATTGCTTTTGCCTGTGGTGCGCCTTCAAGCGGGTCGTACCTGTCTTTCAGTTTCAGCGTTTTTCTGCTCCATTTCTTATTGAGCCAGCGCTGGTTCGCGCGTTTGCGCTTGAGGTTTCTTCCTGCGAATTCTCCATTTCTACCTTTTGACATGTATACACCTAATTGAA
>JBFYLN010000055.1:0-5365 GCA_041305425.1 Microcaldota archaeon
ATGATGAGAAGAACGAAGAGAAGAATTTGAATAACACATATGAGAATGAGGAACACGCAATATCGATCGCCACTCGATTAAATCGAAAAGTGCACCTTGCGCATGTCTCAACATCGCACGAAGTGAATTTGTTCAAGAAATTCGCACGGGCGAGCTGCGAGGTCGCGCCCCATTACATGTTTTTGAACTCGAACGATGCGGAGCGCCTTGGAAGACTCGGGACTGTTTATCCTCAACTTCGTTCTGAACAAAAAAGGCTCATGCTCTGGAATTCACTGGGCCAAATAGATTGCGTAGCAACCGACCATGCGCCGCATACGATTGAAGACAAAGATGCAGGAGCGCATGGATTTCCTGGGCTTGAGACTTCCCTTGGTTTGATGCTTGATGCGTATAACAAGGGTTTGCTTGAGCTCGATTGGATTGTAACCAGGATGAGCGAGAACCCTGCAAGGATTTTTAATTTGTTGGATAAGGGGAAAATCGAGGTTGGCAGCGAAGCATCCTTTACGATTGTGGATTTGAAAAAAGAATGGACTGTTGAGGGAAACGAACAATTCACAAAATGCAAATGGAGCCCGTTTGATGGGAAGAAACTGAAAGGGAAAGTGCAATCAGTAATTTACAAAGGGGAAATGATTTTTGAGGATGGGGAGTTTTACTGAATTTTTTTGTTTCGGCCTTGACCGAAATAATTCTTTGGTTTATTTATAAATTCCCTGTGTAATCCACTTATGGCAT
This sequence comes from Microcaldota archaeon, assembly GCA_041305425.1. GTDB lineage: Archaea > Micrarchaeota > Micrarchaeia > Anstonellales > Bilamarchaeaceae > CAILMQ01. Next base: position 742 of record JBFYLN010000055.1, read on the forward strand.
TGAACAAATTCTTGAGTGTTCTTGGAGGCGGACTGCTCAGCGCAACATTACTTTTGCTTATACTCTGGTCGATCACCTCACCTCCAGTTCCAAACAATGGGCCAGTGCTTCTGATAGCCACTGGAATCGAAATATATGTATTGGCCGCATTGCTTTCCATTTTCACTGGATTCATACTTTCGCTTGTGACCGCTGATGAAGGAATCGAAAAACTCTACCTGGGATATGGGATATTTTTGGGGGCATTATTGCTGCTGCTTGCTGCAGGCAGTGCGGCATTTGAAGGCAGAAACTCAGTTATAGGCATATACCAGTTTCCAACATTTCTTACGTTCCTCACAGTAGATAGTATAGCTTTGGCGGCGATTACTTTGCTAAGTGCGATAGGTTATGGATCCGGCTATTTAGTAAGGGGCATCTTCAAACCAGCAAAAACCTTAGCTGCTCCCCAATAAGAAAACCGATGACCGCTCCACCGACTCCAAGAGATGAATAGATCAAACCGTGATGAAGCATATTGTCCTTGCTGATTTTGGCAGTGTATGCCCCAAGAATAAACAAAAGGATGATGCCGACCGCGAATGAGGAAATCATTGCCGATGTTATGCTAAGGAACATGAATGGGACTACCATTGCAAGCGAAACGATTATTGTTGCGAAAAAAGATGCTACCCCGTTTATCACATTCTCCTGGAACGAATGTACATGAGTGAGTTCTCCTGCTTCGACTTTCGCCTTCTGCAAACTACTCTCAGTAGTTTGAGAAATATACATGCCAATTCCATTTGCAAATGAATTGGAAACTCCTGAAAGAATTCCTGCGATTATTGCAAGCCCGGTGCTGTTTGTCGCTGCAGCCGCCCCGATTATCGTTCCAAGCGAACAGATAATGCCATCCGTGGTCCCGAATGCTGCGCCTTCAAGCGTTTCCCGGAGATTTATCATAAGATCACTTTGTGGCGTCCTCAAATGGCCTTGAGCTTTCCATCTTGAGCTTAGCAACTTCATTCTCATAAACAGAAGTTATCGTGAATCTTACCCATCCAGGGCCAGCATTGTTTCCAGATAGTTTGAATTCTTTGACAAGGGGATATTTGAGAACTTCTACTTTCTCGCTATCCCCTAATGGAGTCTGTATTACGAATAGTAGCTCTGCTCCTTTGCCAGTATTTTTAATTCTGATTTCCTTGACTCCAGGAGGTATATACACTTCAGCGATGATGTCAGTATTACTTCCAAGCGCGCCAACTGAATTTGCCTGGTATGCCAAACGGAAAACCGCAAGCTCGGCCTGATATTCTGCGATCTTGGCGTTTGAATTGCTAGCCTGCATATAGACTAGAACCATTAATGGGATAAATATTACTAGCACTACTGCGATGATTACAAGGAGTTCGGTCGACACTTGCGCTTTCATAAATATCCCAAACATTCATGATGGTCTTGGATCGTATTACTTGATCCAGCTCAATATACCTCATTTTCCTGGCCGCTATGAACGCGGCGGGCTTTTGATATGCGCATATCCTTTTTCTTTGATAGGACGGTTTCAAGCTCAGATGATACCTCATCAACAGATTCTTTCAATGCTTTCCCTTCGCTGGATAATGAAATATGGCCATGGTCAGTGTCCAGGTAGATGAATACTTCATAAGTGGACTTCATCTCCTTAACATGCACTGAGACATTCCGGATATTGAAGGACTTTGTGAATTTATTCAACACACCCCCGATTTTAGACTTGATCTCAGGGAATTGCCATATGCTTTCCTCGCCAAGCCCTGAAATGGACATGGAGACCTCATCTTTTGCAAGGCCTTGTATTTTCTTAAAGACGTCAAGTGCGGACAATACGCCAACAGGCTTCTTATCTTTGTCTGAAATGACGATCACATGGGACACTTTTTTCTCAATCATACGTTTTGCAGCACCTTCTATTGTCGACTCCTCGCTAATTGTTGTGAGGTCATGGCGGAGGAATTCGGAGATAAATTTATCATTTATGCTATCAACCTCCTTCATCGCCGAAGGTTTCTTTTCCATTGCTCTTGGCGCCAACATGTAGGATGCCAGGTCAAGAGTAGAGATGACTCCGGTTGGCGTGCCTTTTTTCGTGACAACCAATCTACGGGTTCCAAGATCTTTCATGGTATTCTTCGCTTTTGCGATTGTCTCTGTCTCCTCAATTGAATAGACTGGAGAACTCATGACTTCAGATACACGGACCTTAGGGATCAATTTCTGGTCAACCATTTCCTTGAGAACTTCGACCCGGGTTGTGATTCCCAATGACATCCCATTCTCATCAACAACAGGCAATGCCTTGAAATGCCCATTCAAAAAAGAGTTGATCTGCTCGAGGACAGATGCTTTTGGGTTCAATGTCGGCGGCTTGACAACTACGGTTTCGCATTTGGTGTTGTGCGCATCGCTGATCCCCTGCCTCAGATTCCGGTCATCGATGATGCCATAATATTTCGAATTCTTCGTGATTATAACTGCAGTTCCGCTCTCCATCAGCTCACTAATTGCTTTCGATAACGGCTGATCTGATTCCAAAGTCATGGGTTTTGTTATCTCCATAGGTTACACCTAAAGAGGGATAATAAATCAGTGTTTTTATAAAGGTGTAAGTAGAGGGGTAAAGGGACGAGAGTGGAATTAATTATAAAGAGAAGAAAGTTAGAAAAAGAACTAGGAAGTTCCAGCGTCTGGCAATTGCGGTTTTGGATTTGTAATGGAGTCGATCAATGATTTTGCAGTTGCTTCAGTATCTGGATAACCAGACTGATAAAGGATTGTTTTTAAGATTCCGACATCTTTCTTCTCTGCAATTAGATAGATTGCCTTTTTTCGAACGTCCTTGTATATTGAATATAGTGCAGCGTCAACCAATTCCGATAACGGTAACTTATCAAGCGCTGCCAGTTCATTCTCGATCTTTTTTTGATCATCCACAATTGGAAGAGATGACCGGAATGGTTTACTTTGAACTTGGCTGGTTTTTGAATCGATCGGGATTATTTTTCCTTTGTTTGCATCATTGCCAATTCTGCCGTTTTCCTTGTCCTTCTTTGCCTGTTTTTGTCCGTTAGCCATATTTCTAAACCTCTTGAAAGTGTTGTTATTACATATCAACTAAAGTGTTTATAAATAGATACGGCAAAACCCGGTTATTTACCAAACATAAGCCTTTTATTTTCAGCCTCAGATAGTAGATGTTATGGGCACCAGCAGCTTAGACATAGACAGGATGGTCGCACGGCCGTCCTGGAAGACGATACTGCTGGAACTTATCGAATCGAAAAAGCTTGACCCGTGGAACATAGATATCGTCGAGATATCGGATGCGTTCTTAAAAAAGATCCGGGAAATGGAAAAGCTCGACCTTATTGTGCAGGCGAATGTGATACTTGCGGCAGCGATTTTGTTGCGCTACAAATCAGACTATTTACGATTCCTGCAGTACCAGGAACAGATGACAGATTATATCCCTGAAGAAGCGCCGCCACTTGAATCAGATGAAATTCCACAACTGACGCTTTCTTCCCGTATCCCGCCCAAAAGGCAAGTGACATTGGATGAGCTTGTGAAGGAGATGGAGAAGGTCATCAAGTATGACTCGGATGAGCGGCTTGTGCATAAGACCCGCGGCGGGATAGATACGATCATCGACCTTAAGTTGAATGGAGTGGACATCGAAGCGAAGATGGAGCTCCTGGTTGAGAAGATACGTGGAAGTGTTGATGAAGAAGGATGGACTATGTTCTCAAGGCTGATAGAAAAAAGCAATGATAAACATGAACTGATTTACGCGCTTATGTCAGTTCTGCATCTGACACAGAAGGAGAGGATCGATATCCGGCAGGATGCGCTTTTTGATGAGATATTCATCAAGTTGATTACGGAGAACGATGGGAGTGAGAAGAAGGAAAGGAAGAAAATGGAATCAGTTGTGGACAGTTCAGAAGAAGAGATAACTGGAGAAAAGTCTGATGATGAATCAGGAGAAGAATTGAATGAAGATACGTGATTGATATGCCAACAACACTTGTTTTAGGAATGCAATGGGGAGACGAAGCCAAGGGGAAGATTGTCGATATATTGGCTCATGAGAATGATTATATTGTCAGGTTCAACGGAGGCAATAATGCGGGCCATACGATTAAATCCGGGGAAGAAGTTTTCAAACTTCATTTAGTTCCTTCTGGGATTATGTATCCGGAAAAAACCAAAGTGATTGCGAACGGAGTCGTGGTAGATTTCAAAACTCTTATTGATGAGATGCAGCATGTGGAATCCAGAGGCTACCCGCTGAAAAACCTTTTCGTTAGTGACTCAGCGCATGTGATAATGCCTTGGCATATTGTGCTTGATGGGATCGAGGATAAGAAAGGCGGAATCGGGACAACGAAAAAGGGGATCGGGCCAACGTATTCGGATAAAGCGACGCGGGTGACTGCGATTAGGATTGCGGATTTATTGCTTGATGATTCGGAATTGCGGGCGAAGATCGAGAGGGTTGGTGGGATTAAGAATACGGTGATCGAAGCGCTTGGTGGGGAACAGGTTGATATTTCAAAAGTAGCGGACGAGATAATCGAATATGCAAAAAAGATTCGCC
>JBFYLN010000056.1:0-3463 GCA_041305425.1 Microcaldota archaeon
GCTCTTCCGATCTCTGGAAATAGGACTGGAGAAACAACAATTTTTCCTAGGCCTAACACCTTATTTCCAACATCGACCGCAAATCCCTTTGCAGCTGGCCCGAGCCCTCGCGCGAACGGACCACGCGAACGGATTCCTACCCTGACCGCTTTCCCAATTTCTGCGCTTTGCGCTTCGAGAACCCGGACTGCCTCGATCTGCTGGATAAGCATGGGATTGTCGATGACTTGCTTGAAAGCCTTTGCAAGCCCTTCAGCCTCTGAAGGGAGGGATAAGACCAGGCTTTCTTCTGAAAACAATTTTTTCAATGCATCTTTTGTGGAGGCGCCTGTTAGAGCAGTCACGAATTCATGCGATTCGCCAAGGCTATTTTTAAGCTGCTTCATTACGCTCTCGCTGCGGAATGCTTCGACTATCGCAGCATCTGCGGACGTGTGCTTTCCGGCCTGAACCATCTTGTAAAGTTCTGCAATGGCAGATGAACTTGTGGAATCTGCTCCGGTTTTTATTTTTATAAGCTCCCGACCTGAACTTTCTAAAATCGCATTATATTCTTTCAACAAATCATTCCTGCTTACGATATTCTTGCTATGCAATTCAAGAAGAAGCGCCGCCTGTTCCTGTACAGGAAGAGCCTGCTTTAGGCCAAGAACAGTATTGATCGCATCAATAGATCCCGCGTTTTTCGCTCCGATTATTCTTGCAACGCCGATGATCTGGTCATCGCCGAGATTGTAGATACCTTTCAACTGCATTCGCCGAATATAAACATCTGGAGCAAGCTTCTGCTCTGCAGCCGACATTGAAACAGTTCTGCTGATGAATTCTTTCAGGCTAGGATGCTGGCCAAATCCCTTCATGACCATCTGGTCTGTTGATGATGCGAACTTCTCGAGTATTTTAGGGCGGACATATATTTTTTCTAGCATTTCTGTTAAGATCCGCGAGGTCTCAGCATCGAGCTTGCTGGTCTTAAGATGGACATAAATATTTTTCATGATCTCGATCTGCTTGTCAGGGTCAAGCGCATTTATCGCTTTTCGATATTTCTCGATCAGTGATTTAACCTCAGGCATATCGTGAGTGACTCCAATGATATGCGCCTGCGAAGATTTGAGCCGCATTTGTGCAGCTTCTGCCCTTGCAGATTTCTTTGCGGTTTTTTTCTCTCTTCGCTCCTCGATCTTCCTTAAAGTTGCTTCAACAATTGTCTTTGGCGTCTCTTTCACCTTCTTTACTTCTTCAACAGGAGCTTCCACTTCTTTTGGTCCAGGCATATGATCATCCCATTATGTTTTTCTTTGAAAATATCAAATCAACTTCACACGTGATGAATATATATCTTTCACTTTCTCATTTACTGATTCATCCAGCCAGAGAGTGCGTTGGAAAATGTTTCCCTCGCTTGTTGGACTGAATCAACGAATACAACTTCCTTTTCTTTTGGCTTTACCCCTCGTTTGATTCCAGTAACCGCCTCAAACACCAAATCGATTGCTTTCGGCCCGATCGCCATGAAGATGCCGAACTCGACCATACGATGGATCGGCGCATAACGGAATGCAGCAGAATATTCTGGAATGAGTTTCGCGAGCCCGTTGCGGACTCCAACTCCGAAAGGATCGACCGCTCCAGCTTTTTTCGCTGCGACGATTTCCGTTCGCAACTCGCGGATTACAGCTGGCCACCCGCGTTTTTCCACCAGTTTCAGCATCGCTCGCTGCGTCTTTCCGCTAAACGAAGTCATTGTGTAGAAGAAAGCATCGGAAGCGACTTTCTGCTGGATATCCGACATTCCAGCTTTCTTAATCCCTTCTGCAAGCGCTTTCCCGACTTTCAGATCGTTCGTCATGCGCAGTTCATTAAAGAATTCCGCAGTGACCTTTGCCCTGAAGCGCTCGCGCCCGAAGAAGCTGAGTCCATTTGAAAAGAAATCCGCTGTCCCTGCTTTCATTCTCCAGACCGCCCGCCCGAATCGCGTAGCGCCAGTCTGTTCTTTCAAGTATGCCCGGATCAAATCCCCGGTTATCTCCTTGTCTCCTGCCTGGATCGCAAGCTCTTCAAAAACACGCGGCCAACCCGTTCCTTTCCCTTTCGACGGCCGAGCGAGCCTCCATAAATCCTTGACTTCTCCAGGCTTGAGCTCGCGGATCGCGGTTTCGAAAACATCGCGCTCAGCTTTGCCAAAAGCCAAACGTCCACCAGAACGCTCGATAGAAGTTGCAAGCTGATGGCCAGTCACACGCGCTGCACTCCTTGTAGCCAGCTGTCCGACGATAACAACATCCAATCCCGCAAGCGCAAGAAATAGCGTTACTTTTCCAGTTCCTTTCCAGCTGAATCCTTTATCGTACATCACCTGGACTTCAGTCACTGCCGCATCGAGAAGCGGGATAATCGGGACGAACATATTGAAGAAATCATTGTAGGATAGCTTCGTAATTTTTCCTTCAAACCGATTGCGCTCGATTTCCCTCTGGACTTTCAAAACAGATTGTGGAACAACCTTCCCACCTTCGCCAATAAAGAAACGTTCCCCAGGCGCTACCAAAAGATTTGTTCCGCTTCGAGGAACTTCGATTGCTGGCCGTTGCCAATATGGAATCGCTTCGCCTTTTTGCTCGCCAATTGTTGCATATTTCTTTGGCTCAAGCTCTTTCAATTTGTCGCGCTCTTTTTTCTCCCACGCAGTTTTATTCTCTTTTGCGAGTTCAATTACAGAACGCCAACGGGGGATTAACCCGACATAAACATTCAGATAAGCTGGATCATCCATGAATTTTGAAATGCCTGTTGCCGAAAGCTTGGAATGCAATGCACCCGCTTTCCTGAAAGAATCCTCCAAATAAAAAATTATTTTGTTTGCCTGCTCAGGATTCGCTTTCATCAATTCTGAAAGAAGCTGGTCGTCGTACAATTCGGATTTCATTCCCCGCATCTTCATCCAGTCGGATAACAGGGTTCTGCCGGTATCCATCTTCATTTTCAATGAATACCCAAAATCAGATTCAATCGACTTAAGCTGTTTAAGGAGTTCGCCAACCTTCTTCTCGTCCGCCTTCTGCAGCACAGGTACCGCATCAAGCGGTTTCTTTTTCTGGACTAGAATGGGCTCTGGCATTGATAATATTTTACGTGTTTGAGATTTATAAATGGATGGTGAACCTCGCTTATTCGTATCAGGTTATTATAGTCGCTTTTGAATAGTATACTTCGGATTCATCAAACGATATTCATTGCCCAGACATTTGACGCTTCGCTTCCCGTGCAATCGAGTTCCAGTCATATTGTTGCATTTCTATTGCCAGCTTCCAAGGGTTTCTTTCTACCCACTCGATGCCAGGAATTTTTGAAACGTTATTCTCTATATATCGGGGCAAGCTTTTCAGAATACTGGCAATGCTTTCAACTGCCATATTAGGGCTTATCTCCTGAATCTTTGGAACCGCACTGTGCACTTTTT
>JBFYLN010000057.1:0-4093 GCA_041305425.1 Microcaldota archaeon
GTTAAGCCTCCGGCGAGAATTGAACTCGCGGCCTCGTCCTTTTTGTGTGCCAATAAGGCATTACCAAGGACGCGCTCTACCATTTCAGGCCTTGCATGAAAGTTTTGAACTTTCAGTTCAAAGCAGGCTGAGCTACAGAGGCGAATATTTCTAACTTATGTGATACTCGTAAAATATTATTTTTTTTATTTTTCCCTTTAAACTTTCATTGGCATTATATTGGTAATTTAATAAACTTACCCACTGCCAACAAAACATCTCGATTGAAATTATCATTTGCCAATATAACATTAAAAACCTAAGCGTGCCAAGTTCTCGTCAGGTGTAATGAATGGAAGTATCAGATAAGATCATTTTAACCGGCGAGTACAGAGGATTCAAGGCAGAATCCTGCTATACTCTAGGAAATGCGGATGAAAAGGAAGTCGCTGCGATCTTAGGCGCAGTGTCTGACCAAATCGAACCGTTCGCGTTTTCTTTCTCAGAAATAAACGTCGAGAAGATAAAATCGTATGCAAAGCCAAATGGAACAGGATTGGCCGCGGTGATATCTTTCCTGAAAGCGCACCCGCAAAACGAGATAAAGGAAGAGTTAAAGAAATACTGCCCGGTTCCTGAATTGCTTAGCGCTGCTGAAAGCTGTTTTTTGAATAGTTTGATGGCGCAGGCAAAAGTCAGTTTCAGGATAGGCGATTCTATAGTCAAACCAATTATGGTGCCAGTGAAAGAATCACCCGAAGATTGCATCGCATTCATCGGGAAATACAAGAACTGGGTTGCGATAAAGAAGCTCGGGCTTGAGAACATCGCGATATGGGAGGTTTCAGGAGTATTGAGTGCAATCAACCATACGGCCGTGAATAAGGCATTCGATTTTTCCGGGGTTGTGAAAAACGATGCGCTTGTTTCGAAAGTGACTTCGGGAAAAAGAAAATCATATGGGAACCTGATTGAGGCGCTCGAGAATGCGGTTCCGGAACTTGTTGGCGACCGCCTGGCTGATGCGTATGTTATTTGCAAGATATTTGAAACGCTAGGGTTCAAGCCATATGCCAGCCCGGAGATGCTCACAAATGCGCACCCTGAAATCAAGCCTCCGAAAGTGAAGGGTCGGAAACCGAAGGGTTGAAGGTGGAATCAATGGCAAAAGGGCTAGGTCATGGAAAGGTAATCCTTTTTGGCGAACATTTTGTGGTGCACGGATGCCCGGCGATCGCTGCGGGAATCTCCAATTCCGCTACGGTTGAGCTTGTTCATTCGAAAGAAGACGAGATCATTTCAGATAAAAAAATCGTGAAGGAAAATACACTCGCATCGCTCGTTGCGATCCGGGAAAGCATGAGAGGAAAGCAGAAATACAGGCTGGTACACGGAGGGGATCTTCCAACATATGGAGGATTAGGCTCATCAGCAGCATATTGTGTCGCGCTCGTACGCGCTATTGGGCAGGACATTGGCGCGCAATTGACTGATGAAGCTGTGAACAAGCACGCGTATGAAGGAGAAAAAATATTCCATGGGAATCCATCTGGGATAGATAACCTCATGGCAACTTATGGTGGGGTGGTTTATTTTAAAAGAGGAAAAACACAGGCAGAAAATGTTTTTGACAGGATCACTTTAGAAAAACAGTTGGACCTCGCCGTAGGATTCACTGGAAAATCAGGGCCAACAGCAAAAATGGTCGCTTCGGTAAAGGAAATGAAAGAAAGCGATCCAGAAGAGTTCAACCAAATTTATGATGAAGTTCTTGAGATAGTGAATGTCGCCAAACATTCACTCGAGAAAGGAAAGATTTACACAATTGGAGAGCTCATGAATTCGAACCAGGCACTTTTGCAGGAAATCGGAGTATCAGATGAATCAAATGACCAGTTGAACAAGATCATGCTAGGTGCTGGAGCGCTTGGTGCGAAACTGACTGGCGGCGGTGGCGGCGGTTGCTGCATCGCTCTTGCCAAAGATGAGTCACATGCGCAGAAGATAATGAAGAAAGTGAGGGACGAAGGATTCGAGTCGTTCTGCACCAAAGTGGGCCTGTGATTTTTAGGCTTTTTGTTTTCTGGCTTTTTCCTTCTCAGACTTGCGCGCGGTTTGGTTGTGGACAAGGACGTCTTTTGCTGAAATGAAACCAGAACATCCTGGACGACGTCTTATGAACAATTCAGGCTGAACTTTTTTTATCCGATCAATCCGCTTATCGACATCCGCTTCGATTTTCGTTGTTTCCAAAAGCAGATCACGAAGGGACAAATCCCTTTCATTTAGATCGGATGCATCCAAAACGCAATGGATTCGCCTTTTCAATTCATTCAGGGGCACTGTGAGCGAGGAAACGATTTCAAAATACATCACCGCATTTTCAGCAGGCATTTTTTCCGGAATATTTTTTAGCCTAAGAAGTGAGTCATCGATGAATTCCAAGGCAAAACGCAAATCTTCATTTTCAGCAGTTACGACCATTTTGTTCGGAACATCACAAGTATCGATAAAAATCGATGCGTTTAGAAGTTTGCAGGACATTTGTATGGAGAAGTCGATATCCATGATTTTTGGCATGCGATTCACAATAGAGTCTTTAAAAAAACGATATAAAAATTTATCTTTTCACATTGATTCTCCAGCAGAGCGCATGGATTTTGCATAAATTGCATTTTGGATTTCTTGGTGTGCAGATTGTCTGGCCATATGCAACAAACGCATGATTCAGGCTTTTCCAATAGCGTTTGGGAATTGATTTTGTTAATGATGATTCGGTTTGTTCTGGAGTTTTTGTTTTGACAATACCTAACCGGTTGCTTATCCGATGAACGTGCGTATCGACCGGGATTGCGTCCATATTGAAAGAGTAGGCAAGCATGATGTTTGCTGTCTTCCTTCCTACACCCGGGAGTTTGATGAGATCATTGAAGCTTTTTGGGACTTGGCCGCCAAAATCGCGGATAAGCATCTTTGCCATTCCCTTGAGGTAATCCGCTTTCGCATGATAGAAGCCGCAAGAGCGGATCAGGGATTCGATTTTTAATATTGGCATCGCTGCAATTGATTTTGGGTTTGGTGCTTTCAAGAGAAGGTTTCCTGCTCCCTTCAACGTATTCTCATCTTTTGTCCGTGCAGAAAGAATAGTGAAAACCAGAGAGCGGAACGGGTCGCTTTTTGTTAATTTGCTTATTCGATTGATCGGAGGATCCAGTTTTATGGATTCATTCTGCATTGTACGAATGATCCAGCCGGTCTTTAAGATAGCGGATTTGTTCATGATTAGGATTATCATTACTCCAATTTATGCTTTTGCCTTGAAAAAAGCCTTTCGCAAAACTTTCTGAGCCAACTCTTGCCTTCGGGCTTCTCGAGCCGTGCGATCGGATTGAATTCGAATTTATTTTTTGTCTTGTCCGCTCTTTCGATACATAAGAGATATGGATGATATGGCAATGGCTCTTTGCTTTTGAAAAGTTTCATAGCATGAATATCGAACAAATATTTTTTAAACCGTGGGGAAAGATATTATTTCCTGATTTCAGTGCAGACCGTCTTTTTCCCGAGAATAAGAGATTCCATGCGTTCTGGGTGAAGCCCGTTTACGATGAATGAAGTAGTATCAAGTTGCAATAACTCCTCGATTTTACCTTTCATCGCACCAGTGACATCATTCTTGTCTCCGGCTTTGAAGTGTTTTGAAATAGATTGGAAATTCGAACTATTTATTGATGGGATGACATTTCCAACGCTATCTAAAACCCCGTCGACATTTGTTGCATGGATAATGACTTCTGCTTTCTTTCCTAAATAAGAAACCAATTGGTCGCCAGAACAGACCGAACCGCCAAGCTCGATATCCGGCACCATATCACCAAAAAGGACAGGGAGATAGCCGGATTCTAAATAATCGTCGATGATTTTTGTGTTGAATGAATGGATTCGCTTGCTCTTTGATACGATGATCATGGCTGGCGGAATGGATATCGCCGGAATGCCTTCGTTGTTCAATGCGCTTGTGACCAGGACGGAAAGTTCGGAACATGCTTCGTGGGTCAGGGCAAATCCCCGCTTCTGCTCACTGTTCTGCACCCCATTGTTTATCCCGTATTTC
>JBFYLN010000058.1:0-4432 GCA_041305425.1 Microcaldota archaeon
AGTATAAGAAATACGCTATTTCGGAATCGCATCAATAATCCACCCCTTACCTTTATCAGAAAATTTTCGAATAATAGGTTTACCTCTGTCATCAATTAAATCTGCACTTCCCATAACGGTATAAATGTTTCTGTTTTCATTGAGCATGACACCATATGTGCATACAGGGGACGTTTTACAGTCACCTAGAAATTTGGTATTCATATCCGTGGGTCTTTCATTTTGACAGGAAAAAGCATAAGAATACGCGCTTAGTTGTTGTTGTCTGTCCCACGTATAAGGATTATATTGATCGCATAATCCAAAAGTGTGACCAATTTCATGTGCCGCCACATGATACCCTTTTCCGCAGTCATTTCCAGAAAGATAAGCGCCTTCTGCAACTACTCGTTTGGCATAACCGCACGCACCAACAATACAAGTATCATCATTATCTATTCCTACGACTCTGAAATTGCCATGATTTAAATCTTTCATTAGGGTATTCCCTGTAACTTTAGTATACCACGCCTTTGCATGTTGTTCAATATTTTCAATTGGTATGTACAATCCGTTTTCTACGCAAAATTGTAAATCGACGTTCATTGTTTCTCCAACTATGATAAAAGATTGGTCTGGAATACCCCATTCTTGCTGCATAAACGCGGCGGATTTCAGGACCCTTTCCCTGAATTCAGGATCATCAGATTTGTAGTTAATCGGGACAAACAAAATTTGAAATTCTTCTTCCACCTCAATACATTGTCCTTTTTCTTCAATCTCGCCGATATTGCAGGTTTGAATAAGATTATTACCACTCTGTTGAATGCTTGATTGGAACGGATAAATCGTAATGTTCTTGGAAGAATCCAGATAAAATTCAGTCTGTCCAAGCAAATTGCCATTATCAGTTTCATATACGTAAGCGATGTAATCTTTGTTTGCCAAAAGAGGCACACTACAGAAACCGTCGTTAGATACACGGCGATCCATCTCTTCTCTGGTTGGATCCATATTAACATATCCTGGTATATACGTACAATCAGAAAACGCCTTGGCATTAATTCTCCCATATATCAAGTTATAATATACTTCCGTTGAATTTTTTATGTTTTTTTGCATGTATGCATTTGCCGGATCATCTTTTGGAAGTAAAAAAATTTCATATCCGGTGTTTCTATACGAGTCCCATTCAGAGAAGCGAATTAGCGGTGCATAAACATTCTGATCAACAATCTTCAAATCAAGCACTGGGACATTGTTAAATCTGCAAGCTTCCTGTCGCGGGGTTGAAACCAATTGAGGAAAATCAATGAAAAAATTATTGCGGGCTTCAATAGGAACATACGATCCATTTTCTAATATTTCTCCTCCCCACCAACTACCTAGGCACAAATCGACCCACGAAACGTTAAATTTTGGTGTCTCACCATCCTTGCATGTGTAATCAAGATTAGCGATATCCCCATAAATTTTTGGGTAAATATTTATGTAATCTGGATAAACGTTGCAGTTTCCGTTTACATTTTCCAGGCTCAATCCTCCGCATATTCCCGCCTTGATTGGAATACCATCGGGTGTGGATAAGGTTACATTAACCTTAGCACAATAAGTATTCAGCGTATCATCTGCAAGTGACAAGGAAACAATTAATAAGAAAAGGAAAATGATTCGATATGCTCCCATTCCACACCCCCCCCAAAACAATAATATTGGCAAATAAATATAAACCTGATTTATTCATAAATGATTTCTATGAAACCCATAACCCAAGAACATTCATGTGGTTGTTCAGTTGCCTGTGTCGCTTCTATTCTTGGGATATCGTACAAGCGAGCGCTCAAACTTTTTGAAAAGCCAGGATATGCTGGCGCTCGGGGGTATTATTGTCGTGAGATCGTCATGGCGCTAAAGAAAGGCGGAAAGGAATATTCATATTCTTATCTGAAACTGGGTAAAAAGAAACTTCTTGAGATTCCGTTTTCGATCATCTATGTCCGAAAATCAAAATCATATCCGCTCGGCCATTTTCTTGCCCGCGACGAAAAGGGGCGCTGGATGGACCCATGGATAAATTACCCCGAAGTCAAGCCAGCGAAAAGCGGATTCAGGAAAAAGCTTCCTGGAAAAGCGAGTTGGGTGATTTATCCTTTGAAATGAAACGGCTATAGAATCATTTCTTCTCCTCATCCTTAAGAATCAGCGGAACCATATCAATCAGGTTGCCATCTTCCTTCTCACCCTGAAGATCAACGAACCATCCCCCTTCTTCTTTCTTGAACCTCACCGGTGCAACTATACGAAAAATATTTTTCAATGTCGGATTCCCATCCCATATCTGGATCGCTTCAACTGACCATTTTCTTGCTTTTAATGATTCCCCTGCCTTGCCTCCGAATTCAACATAATACATCGACCGGACACTGCCTTTGCCTTTTTCACCAAGAGGTATTACTGAGAATCTGTAACGATCCAATATATTTACCGCTCCGGCTGAAACGTCCTTATCCGGCCATTTGTTTTTCAAGTCAAGCACGTTATCATTTACAAAATTAAGTATCGCCCTTTGGGGTGTTTGGTTTACTAGGTCTTTTAGCGAATACAAAGATGCTTGCAGCAATCCTGTATTAGTCAAAGTTGCTATCGTAATCTGGTCATATTTTTCGTCAGGATTGTTCCATATGTCTGCGCTGACGATTCTGACACTTTCTTTTGAATATTCACTAGGATCAACATGTTTCGCATCAAGTACCTTAGCTATAGCAAACCTTTCCCCAATCAATGATAATTTCTTGATATACACTGTGTCTTTTGTAACCCAGAAAAGATGGCCCGAATGCGTGCAGGAATATGCAAGCGGTTCGCGGTTATCTTTGTTGTCTGCTAAATTGAGTTTGGAAAAATCTATTTGTTGCTCTTCCCCTAGCTCATTATTCAAAGAGCTTTTATTTTTTCGGTCAACATAAACGCTAAGATTCCCATTCTTCAGGCCATAGCATCTTGTTTCATGTTCGCGTTGGGTTTCCTTTGTGCAATTGCCAAAAATTGAAGCAGCCAGTAAACCTGCGGCTAAGCACAATCTTTTGAATCGGTTTCTCTTTTGAGGATCCGATGGCCTATTGGCAAATTTCTTTTTCTGAATCTCCACAATACCTTTATGAATGGAAATATTTAAAATTCGTTGTTAATGGATAAATATGTTGTTGTCACAAGGTTTTCTTGACTTCTTTCTTTTTCCGGCTATACTCCATAGATCCTATTGAAGGAGTAATGTCAATTTTTTGCCTTGAGTATTCCTGAGGTTTTACGACTGGAGTGGGGACTGAATCAAGAATGTTCCTTTTCTTTCTTTCCGGTTCGCTAAGTTGTTTCTCTGCCATGGATGCGTCTTAAAATAAAACAATTTATAAAAACAGTTCAAAGAATTGAATTACTGAAATTACTTTTTGATCATCTTATGGCTAATTTCTTTCATTTGCGTTGATGTCTTGAAATATGCCCGTTTAAAACCTTCCTTTTCTAGATAGAAAACATTTCCTTTTGCAATTGAAATCTCTATAGGTATGCTTTCTGTTTTTCCAAGCAATCGTGGCACGAGCGTTCCGTCACCGAACCTGTTTTCTTCAAAAATCGAAACTCCTGAAACATCAGTCTGTACTTTGATCGTCAAGATTCCTTTTTGCGATTCGATTATTTCGCGCTCAGTTCTTTGCGTTTCTTGCTGCTTTAAATGGCCCCTATAACTCAACCCGCCAACCCCCAAACCCGCAACCGAAACCGCGAGCGCCAATGGAAGCGCAAGTTTTCGTATCCGAGACGGAAGTTTCAATTCAATCCTTTCCAGTGGTTCGATCCCGCACGCCTCGATCGCCCGCATCATCTCTTCCATATTCGCGAATCGATCATTCGGATCCTTTTTAATCGCCCTCAGGACAAGCTGATCCACTTTTTCAGGAATTTCCAAATCCTTTCTAACTTCCCTCATCGATTTCGGATCTGTCTTCTTATGATGGAAAATCATGCTGAAAATATTCTCGCCCTTGAAAGGCAATTCCCCACAGATCATTTCATAAATCGTCAGGCCTAGCGCGTAGATGTCAATCCTATGGTCATATATAATTTTCTCGCTGCTTTCAGCGATCATTTCAGGTGCAATAAATTGCGGAGTTCCCAACATCGCATTTGTGTGCGTCAACCCTACCGCGATTTCAGGATTAGTGAATTTCGCCAGACCGAGGTCGATAACTTTCACTCTGGCTCTGTTTTTATCGTCTGCTCCCCTTAAAATGAATATGTTATTCGGCTTTATATCCCGATGGATTATGCCTTTTGCATGCGCCGCCCTCAGTGCCTCACAAACCTGGTAAGCGATTTGAAGCGCTTCTTTTACCGGGATATTCTTACGTTTTCTAATTTCGTCGTTCAAATCCTTTCCGCTCAAATATTCCATGAC